>JAMLHC010000003.1:0-300000 GCA_023957335.1 Bacteroidota bacterium
CTATCAAATTGTTATGGCATTTTTTGTATTCTAATTTTTATTTTACTTTTGAGTCGTGCAACAGGTACAGCGGTTTGGCAAACGTGGCGGTTCAATGCTTCGAATGAACTTTGGTGCTGAAAATCCGCCACTTCGGCAATACCCGGACGTTATAGGTAATTGAAAGAACACAACAGACTAATATGAAATTAATTAAGAACCCACTTGTAACGTTTATCATTATGTCAATATTTTTTGCTTGTAAAAAACCTTGCAATCAAAGTTTAAGAATTGGAGAAATCGTGGAAATACCTATTGAATTTAAAGGTTTCACAATTACTGAAATAAACAACATTTTAGTATACCGAGTTGACAATTCAAATACAAGCTCAATTGACACTTTTATTATGAGAAATATCCTTTGGGCTAATGAAGCTCGTTCAACAAATGAGATTATTACTGACACGGATTTATCAAATCAACTTGGATATTATGCGAGTTACCTTGACAACTGTACGCTCATTTTTGATTGGCACACCGGAAAAGACACGCTATTAAATATTGAAATTAAAAAATCTCAAGAGAAAATAAAAGGATGCCATGAAAACGACCCGAACGTAAGAATAGACAAATTATCATTTATACATAAAGGAAGGACTATTCATAAAAATGAATCAATCCAAATCAACAAGTAATATTTGATACCAATGAAAAGGAATAAACCAACCGGTCATAACACAGGCTCGGCACAATGGGGGGGGGAGGTTCCATCGTCAAATATCATTCAGTCGTAGTTGGTGTTGTTGCCAATCCAAAAAAATTGTCAGGCTGAGTTTCCTGCTTCAGCAGGAAGTATCTAAGCCAACAATTTTTAGAAAAAAATTTTCAGCCGTGGTTGGTTTTGTCACCCACCACTCCTAAAAATCAGCAGAAAATGGTTAAAACCATTGTAAATACATTCGTGCACATCAATAGCCCACGGTTTAAACCGTGGGCTATTGATGAAAATGCAAAAACAAAAACCGTTTGAACGGTTTTTAATTATACATTAGAACAATCAATTATGCCATTTTCATTCAATAAAATATGGATACTCAACATTCAGGAGTGGTTGGTGACAACACCAACCACGGCTGAAAAAAATACAAGAATTGTTAGACAAAAAAGTGTCGTATTCCGTAATCGGCAGAATTTTGGGTGTACACAGATTGACCGTAAGCAGTTTTGTGAAAGGCGAAAGATTAAACACGAACACATTAACTTGCCTCTGAAAATTGCTATCTTTGTAATGGTATTAGTAACACTAAATACAGCGTACAGGCAAGGTAAATGGAAAACTTTGATGAATATTTAAGACAAGGCGAACCGAACAAAGCAGAAAAAGCGAAAGTTTGGAAAACGGCAATCGGCTTGCAACAAGTGGATGGACTGAAACCGTCTGATTATTTGATAGCAACCGCCAAACAAAACATTGAAGGCGATATTACTATTGACGAAGTAAAAAAACGCATTGACAATTACTACCAACAGCACCCCACCCAAACAACCGAAGACCGCACCGAAGAAGCCGATAAAGTTTCGGCACGTATTGCCGAAATGTTAAGCGAACAAACTTTCACTTTTTCGCCTGCCGAATATTTGTCCATCCATCGCAGATTGTTCACGGGCATTTACAAATTCGCAGGAAAAATTCGTAATTACAACATCACAAAAAAAGCATGGGTGCTGAGTGGCGAAACAGTTCTCTACGCAAGTGCCAACAGTCTGAAAGCAACGTTGGAATATGATTTTGAGCAAGAGAAAAAATTCAGCTACAAAGGATTAAGCGAGCAGGAAATTATTGAACACATTGCACATTACATTTCTTACTTGTGGCAAATTCACATTTTTGGCGAAGGTAACACACGAACAACAGCCATTTTCTTAATCAAGTATTTACGCAAATTGGGGTTTAAAGAAGTGAATAATGATTTGTTTGCCGAAAACTCTTGGTATTTCCGCAATGCATTGGTGAGAGCGAACTACGAAGATTTATCCAAAAGCATTTACAAAACTGAAAAGTTTCTTCTTCGCTTTCTATCAAACTTATTACTCAAAGAAAATTATTTGCTTAAAAACAGAGAAATGCACGTTCAGTACGCTGACCTTGTAAACACGCAAAATGACCCTGTAAAAGCAGAAAACGACCTTGGAAATGACCCTGTAAAAGCAAACATCTTGCAACAATTACGACAAAACCCCAAAGCAAATTATACTCAACTTGCTGAAAAGACAGGCTATTCCACAGCAACAATAAAGAGACATATTCAGGAACTTAAAAAATCGGGTGTCATAGAACGCATCGGCAGCGACAAAACAGGATATTGGAAAATAATTGAAAAATAAGCCAATGCTTTTGGTGGCACATTTACTCACGTCTTTTTTATTTTCCAAAAGGTGTTCGTGATTTAAAAATTGCAAACCGCACAAGCCAACGCAAGGAAAATTGGTTTTAAAAAAATTTTCCTATGCTTCAAAAAAATAAAAAACAACAAGCGGACAGAAACCACACCAGCATCCAACAAGGGTTTTTGCAAGAGAGCGGGATAACGTCTTCGCATCAACATTTTTGTTAAATTTGAAGTTCGGTTCTTTGATTGAGCGTTAGTGCTAAAATCCGCTCCCTCGCAAGGCTTCAAACCGTTGTCACCCATCACTCCAAACACCTTCATCAAAATATCTATAATACTACAAAAATTCAATATTCTTTATTTGTGCAGCCGTGAGTGTAGCTTACACCTTAATCATCCCTTATCATCCGCCATTACTAAAAAAATAATTATTAAACTCGTTTTTTAATAAGTTTGTAACTTCAAATCTAATTGGGTATGAAAAATACACTATTATTCATTTTCTTCACCCTCCCCTTCTATCTGTCTGCTCAACAGATTCCGCCCATGAGTCCCAACAAAATGATCAATGGACAGCGAGAAGGAGATTGGGTTCTTTGGTATGACTCTTCGGATAACATGGTTCAGCGGATTGAAGAAACATATTATTATCGAAAAATATTTTTCAAAAATGGCAAACCCCAAGGAATTGTGCGCGATTACTATCCGGGCGGGAAGATTCAATGGGAAGGCACGCTCCTTTCCATTGACCCTGATGTATTTGATGGTGCATGTACGGCTTATTACAGAAACGGAAAAATTCAAATCAAGTGCGCGTATGTATTAGATGAATTGGACGGCAGTTTCGAGTCATATTACGAATCCGGACAACTTGAAATGCGAACTACATTCAAAGCAGGCAAAGAAGTTGGCAAGATTGAAACTTACTATGAGAATGGGCGAAAGCAAACC
Source organism: Bacteroidota bacterium (assembly GCA_023957335.1). Lineage (NCBI taxonomy): Bacteria > Pseudomonadati > Bacteroidota > Bacteroidota bacterium. The sequence continues at coordinate 3,321 of JAMLHC010000003.1, forward strand.
GAAGGATATTACGAAAATGGTGAGATGGTAGGGGATTGGGTTTGGTACAGAGAAAATGGAAGTATCGAGACCAAGGGTAATTACTCATTATCGGACGAGGAAAAAGTCTGGGAAGCTAAAAATAATACCATGATGGATTATTATGATGCCGGAGAAAACAAAAAAGCATTAACTGCCGGGGATGATTTATTAAATTATACAAAGAAAACCTTCGGCACCAATCATATTTATTACGAAACAGCCCTGAACAACCTTGCAGGAGTGTACGACAATTTAGAACAATACGACAAAGCACTTGCACTGTATCTTGAATCTTTAGAAGTAACGCTAAGAGTCGTAGGCAAAGAACATCCTGATTATGGCACACGCCTGAACAACCTTGCCTCTTTATATCAAAGAATGGGAAATTATGAAAAAGCACTCCCCTTGTTTATAGAAGCCTTGGAATGTGCTAAAAAATACCTCCCAAAAGACGACCCTTCTTATGGTATAAGGTTAAGTAATCTTGCTGTTTTGTATAATGATATGGGAGAATATGACAAAGCACAACCTTTATATGAAGAGGCGTTAGAAGTTACTAAAAAAGCGGTTGGCGAACGCGACCCTTCGTATGGAATACGGCTCAACAATATTGGTATCTTTTATACCCAGATCGGGCAATACGACAAAGCCTTATCCTATTTAACAACGGCATTAGAAAACACCCGTAATAATTACGGGACAGAGCATGCAAGTTATAGCACAAGCCTTAACAATCTTGCGATGTTATATGAAAAAATGGGGCAATATAACAAAGCTCTATCCATGTATGAAGAAGCCTTAAACATCACTGCCAAAACACTCGGCAAAGAAAATTCGCAATATGGTATATACTTAGACAACATTGCGGGGCTTTACCATCATTTGGGACAATATGACAAAGCTTTAGCCATGTATGAGCAATCAATCGCAATCAAGAAGAAAAGTCTTGGCACTAACCACCCTGACTATGGTTCCGGATTGAACAACCTTGCTAATCTATACCTCTCTATGGAAGATTATGATAAAGCAATGCCTTTATTCCAAGAATCACTCAAAATCTTTAAGAGTTCGGTAGGCAAAGAGAGTCCGCAATACGCAACAGCCCTTAACAATATTGCTAATATATACCGATATCAGGGCGAATATGACAAAGCCTTAGCGTTGTATAAGGAATCCATTAAAATTACTGAGAAAAAATTCGGCAAACATCACCCCGAATACGCTGTAGGACTGGGCAACCTTGCACTCATGTATGATTTTATGGGGCAATATGAAAAAGCGCTCCCTTTGTACGAAGAAGATTTGAATATTAAGAAAACAACGTATGGCGTGAACCATCCGAGCTACGGACTGAGTCTCAACAATTTAGCCGGCATATATCAAGTTACAGGCAATACAGACAAGGCGTTCCAACTTTACAAGGAAGGTTTTGAAAACCTCAAAATGCAAATCACCCAAACATTCAGTTTCCTTTCGGAACAAGAGAAAGAAAAATTCATAAAAAGTGTTGAATACAATTTCCCTACCTATCAGAATTTTTTTACAAACTACTACAAAACAAACCCACAAGTTGCAAGCACTGCTTATGACATAGAGCTAATGAACAAAGGATTGATTTTGTATTCTACTCAAACCATGCGACAATCTATTGAAAAAATTAGTAATCCTGAAGTTTTGCAGATTTATGATGCGTGGCTCACTAAAAAATCTCAATTATCTGCACAATACACATTACCGGTGGCAGAACAAAGTTCAAATTTAGCCAAATGGGAAACAGAGGCAGAAAATCTTGAAAAACGTCTGCTGCAATATTCAAAAGAGTTGGGCAACAATCTGCAAATAGGTAAAACAACGTGGCGCGATGTTCAACAAAAACTACTGCCTTGGGAAGTAGCTATTGAGTTTGCTAATTTTGAAGATTACAATGGCGCAACATGGTCAGACACCGCACATTACGTAGCAATCATAGTGCGCAAAGACGACAAACAACCCATCATTGTACCCTTGTTTAATCAGTATGAGATGGACAATCTGCTTAGCAATGCCGGCAATGGTGTCAACGGAGTGAACAATCTGTACAGAGGCTCAATTGCTAGTTCTACCGTTCAACATGATTTAAGCAAAATCTATGATTTGGTGTGGAAACCCATTGAAAAATATATCAAAGGAGGGCAAACTGTTTATTTTTCCCCATCGGGTACTCTCAATCAAATTGCATTTGCAGCAATCGTAACTCCTGACGGCAAATACCTTTCAGACAAATATTCACTCAAACAAGTCAGCACGACCGCCAAAATTTTGGACAATGATAAAACCATCAAATTAAACGATCTCGCCCTATTTGGCGGAGTCAACTACGATTTGTCGTCTGACATCATGGCTTCATCTGCGCGTAAAATCAAAGACAACGGAACATTTTCATCCGGTTCATTTACCCCCATAGCCACAAGAGGAGGCGAATCTTGGGACTATTTGCAAGGAACTCTAAGCGAAGTGCAGAACATAAAAAATATTGCTGAAAGAAATAAAATACGGATTGAGTACTTCTCTGGAAATAACGCATTAGAAGAGCAATACAAAGCCCTGAACGGCAAACATTCTCCAAGCGTACTGCATATTGCCACTCACGGATTTTTCTTTCCCGACCCCAAGCAAAACAAGCAAGACATTAACAAAAATATCAAGATGGGACAAGAGCAAATCACATTCAAGACATCAGACAATCCGCTCAACCGTTCGGGTTTGCTCTTTGCGGGAGCTAACAACACTTGGCGAGGACAAGGTCAAACGGCTGGTGTGGATGATGGAGTGCTGACCTCTTATGAGGTTTCTACTATCTCGCTGCCCAACACACAATTGGTTGTGCTCTCTGCGTGCGAAACCGGATTGGGAGACATTAAAGGAAGTGAAGGTGTATATGGATTGCAACGTTCGTTCAAAATGGCCGGAGTCAAATATCTGATTATGAGCCTGTGGCAAGTACCTGACAAAGAAACTGCTGAGTTTATGGAGTATTTTTACGGAAAACTTTTTGCTATCAAAAATATTGAAGAAAGTTTTGAGTTAAGTCAAAAATATATGAAAGCTAAATACCCTAATGAGCCTTACAAATGGGCTGCGTTTGTGTTGGTTAAATAGCTTCAATACCACAACATGGTCTGATAAATGTCGTCCTTTTCTCCAAAATACTGAGTATAGGTTTTTGGCGTATTATGATAATCATTCTCAGCAACAAAAACATACTCCACCCCTCCTCTCATACCATAAATACGAAGTAATGTACCTAAATCGGCAAGCGTTGTGATACGCCATAAATCTTTAGAGGACGAACCTCCGCTTGTCATAAAGTACGTGGTTCTTGAACTGCCCATTCTTACCTTGTCATCCATATATACTTTTACTTGTGGGGAGTTCAAATCCACCGTAAAACTCGGGATTTGTTGTAGTACCATGCTTGCCAGTTTCTCAAGGTGTTCAGTGGCTAATTCGGTCGATTTGATATTTGCATCCAAATAAGCTCCTTTGTTGAACATACGCAGTTTAACTACTTCACCCGGTTTGATTTTTTCAAATTCTCCGAGCGTTTCTTCTAAATTCCTTACTTCAACCCCGTTCACCCCGGCAATAGTCCATCCAATATAAGTACTGAGTTTAATTGCAGCATCCGTGCCCGGTGTAAGGCGGGAGATTATTGGAAGCTCATCAATCTGACTTGTCAAGCCCCATCCTTCTTTGGTCTTCCCCATTCTCCATCTTTGTTTGAGTTCAATACCCAAATAAGCTCTAACGGGTTTACCTTTTAGAATAATATCATCCACCAACCTCATAGCTAAAGGAGATTCCAAGGCAAAATTAATTTGCTGCATCTGGAAAGATGTTCCATCAGGTGCATCTGCAAACGCAATCTGAGAGTTTATACCTACAACCTGCCCTTCTTCATTGATCAATGGGCCTCCGCTGTTTCCCCAGATGAGGGTTGCAGTTGTTTGGATAAAGCCGTATTTTCCTGTAACCCCGCCTCTAACCCGATTGACAGCACTAACAATTCCATCTGTTACAGTGTAGGGATAAACGCCAAGCGGATTGCCAATGGCATAAACTTTAGAAGCGATTGCAGGTAGTTGAGGTGCAAAAGCCAAGGTCAGCAACTCTTTACCCGGTTTATCAACAAATTCAAGTACGGCAAGGTCATAAAAAGAATCACCGCCCAACACTTTTACTTCATATTTTTTTCTGTTATAGGAATAAATATATAAGCTACCCGTCTCATCCGATGCACTCTCAACCACATGTGCATTGGTGATAATATACATTTTACCATTTTTTTCGATAATAAAACCGGAGCCAGAACTGACAGCATCAGTTAATTCTAACGATCTTTGGTATGCTTCCTCCATTACCTTACCACGAAATCCCATTAACATTTTGCCGGAAGGCATTGCCTTTTCTACAGAAACAGTAACAACCGCGCTCAGCGCATGTTCTATTTTGTTTGAAATATTTTGTGCCTGAACAAATAGGGTTGGTATCAATAGCAGCACCAAAAACCCGTACTTTATTATGTGTCTCATGTTACTTGTGGTTTAATCTGACAAAAATAAATAATTATTATTTTTCATACCTTCATTAATTTTATTAAAACCGAGTTTTTGAATTAAATTTGAAGCAGTCATTGAAAACCAAATCACACAGTTTGAAATTACTATGAAAAAACTCTGTTATCTCCTGGTCATATTACTCAATACATTCTCACTTACTGCAAAAAAATATGCCTTGATTATTGCAATAGGTGATTATCCGACAGAAACCAAATGGGGTAAGATCAGTTCACTGAAAGATGTTCCTTTGATTAAAAGTGCGTTGTCAGGACAGGGATTTGCTGAAAGTGACATTAACGTTCTGACGGACAGTGCAGCCACAAAAAAAGGAATTTTAGAGGCTTTGACTCAGCTTCAGAACAAGGTAAAAAAGGGCGACATAGTGGTGATACACTATTCCGGACACGGGCAGCAAATATTTGATGACAACGGTGATGAAGCAGACGGACTTGATGAAGCCTTAGTTCCTTTTGATGCCTTTGCGGAGTACAGCGAACAATACCACGGTCAAAATCATATACGAGATGATGAACTCGAAAATATTATTGCAAATTACAGAAACAAAGTAGGCAAAACAGGGCAAGTTCTATTTATTATGGACAGTTGTCATTCCGGTTCCATGACGCGCGGTCAAAAAGCCAGAGGCGGCAGGGGTGCACTTGTGCCACCGGATTGGAGTGTAACCGACACAAAACAATCTCCAAAAGGAAGCGGACTCATCGAAAATGCTAAGGTAAATGCGGATGCTGCACCATTCATCATGATATCAGGGGCTTCTGCCAATGAGCTCAATTATGAGTATCAAGGTTATGGCTCTCTCAGCTATTCTTTCTCACAAGCTATGGCGCACCTTGGAAAAGACGCCACATACAGACAGTTATTTGCAAAAATACAAGCGCAAATGCAAGTTGTGGCTCCTTATCAAAATCCTGTAATTGAGGGCGATATTGACTATGAATTATTCAGTGGAAATTATACAACTCAACAAACATATTATACCGTCAAAAAAATAGAAAGTCCGACTTCTTTGTTAATTCCATTCGGCAAATTGCATGGATTGTTTGATGGTACAGAAGTTTGGGTAATGCCCTCAGGAGTAACCAAAGCCGATTCAAACAAAGCGATTGCCAAAGGCACAATTAATGGAGCTGAATACACAGAATCCGTTGTTACACTTGACAGAAATTTAGCGGCACAACAAGAGAAAGACCTTTGGGTGTTTGTAAACAGACCTTCTTACGGAGATATGTTTGTGAAAGTATTTTTTGATTTGTCGGTCAAGAATCTTCAAATCATAGAAAGCGTTGAGGATTTTTTGCACAAAAATCATCTGGGCGAAATTGTACAAGACCAACTCACATCTGACTTAACCGTTCTTTATCTGAAAGGTACATACACGATTGCCATTACATCAAGCTTACAAAGCATAGAAAACACAGTAGCCACACGAGGCGCATCAGAATCAGACCTGCTCAACAACCAAATTTTTAAATATGCACAAGGCTTGTATCTCAAAAACCTCCAACTCAACAACCAAAACTACGAATTCTCTTTCCGTTTAATTCCGGTCAACTCCGAAAATTATCAAAACAACGAACCCAACCGGATTTTAAAAGTTGTTCCCGGCAAAGACCAAATGTGGTTAGAAGTTACCAACACAAGTAGTTATCCGCTTTATATCAGCATAGTAGAAATTAACAGCAAAGGCGAGATTGCTTCGTTTTTCCCTCACCAAAATTGCCAATTAAACAACCAAGAACGCATGATTCCGGCACACCAAACATACGTATTCAAACGCTGTGTTTATTCGTTCAGCGAGCCTTATGAAAAACTTGTGCTCAAAGGCTTTGCCTCCCCTTTTCCTTTAGATTTGCAACCCACAGTCGAGAACAAAGGCACTAATTCTCGCGGAGCCAATTCCAATCCCTTAGAGAGGTTTATAAACAATAGCTTTCAGACTACGCGCGGTTCCTCTGCTCAGTCAAACTCCTATGGTGTTGATGGATATAGCACAGAATTTATTTACGAGATAATCAAGAAGTAAACTTCGTGTAATCACACTGCCGAACCAATTCTATTACTAATTTTGCGCATCGATGGCATCCAACAGTCTGGGCAATATTTTTAGAATTACTTCATTTGGCGAGTCACACGGTGCAGGCATAGGAGTCGTTATAGACGGGTTACCCTCCGGCATTGCCATTGATAGTGAGTTCATCCAAAAAAGACTGGATGAAAGAAAGCCCGGCAGTTCAGCTTATGTAAGTCCGCGTAAAGAAGATGACCGATTTCAAATACTTTCCGGTGTATTTAATCAAGAATCTACCGGTAGTCCCATTACAATCTGGATTCCGAACACAAACCAAGCACCGCAAGACTACAAGCACTTGAAAGATGTTTACCGTCCTTCTCATGCAGATTTTACCTATCAACAAAAATACAAAAATCGCGATTATAGAGGCGGAGGCAGGGCATCTGCCAGAGTAACCGCAGGCTGGGTAGCAGCAGGAGCAATTGCCGAAATCTTTCTCAAAAATTCGGGGATTGAAGTTCTCAGTTATGTCAAACAGATTTATACTCATCAAATTCCTGATGGGTTAAGCATAGAACAATTACGCCAAACCGACAATCCTATTCGCTGTCCACATCCCCCGACCACAGAGAAAATGCAACAAGCTATCACGCAAGCCTTAAATGAAAAAGACAGTTTGGGAGGTATTGTGGCTACACAAATACTCAACTGTCCGATTGGGCTTGGAGAACCTGTTTTTGAGAAATTTCAAGCCAATATCGGAAAAGCCATTTTTTCTCTAAATGCAGTAAAAGGCTTGCAATTTGGCGTTGGCTTTGAGATGAGCAGCAGAAAGGGTTCTGAAGTCAATGATGAATGGCTGGCAGAATCTAATCAATACAAAACCAAAACAAATCACTCAGGAGGATTGCAAGGCGGTATCAGCAACGGCATGCCCATTCTGTTTGAAGTAGCATTCAAACCGACTGCCACTATTGGCAAACCCCAACAGACCATAGACATCGAAGGTAATCCCGTGATTATAGAAGCAAGCGGAAGACACGACCCTTGCGTAGTTCCTCGTGCAGTTCCAATCGTGCAGGCACTCACATGGCTTGTGTTAGCGGATTTGTGGTTGATGGCAAAGCATGAGTAATGGTCGCGTTATATGTTTCAGAAATTGAATTATGATTGAACCCATCGAAGTTTAAATGAGCTTGTTTTTATCATAATTTCGCCACATGCAAATTCTCGAAAATGTTTCGCTGAAGCCTTATCAAACATTTGGACTTGATGTGAATGCCAAAGCATTGACAATCATCACTTCGCAAGAATATTTTTGGAGAATCTGGACCAATCCTTCATTCAAAAACCAAAACAAACTGATACTCGGTGGTGGCAGCAATGTCCTCTTCACATCGGATTATGACGGACTTGTGATTGTCAATCAAATCAAGGGGCGTGAGATAGTAAAAGAAACTCAAGAACATGTTTGGATAAAATTTAAGTCCGGGGAGAGTTGGCACGAGAGTGTTTGTTGGATGTTAGAGCAAGGCTGGTCCGGGGTAGAAAACATGTCGTTGATTCCCGGCACCATTGGTGCGGCACCCATGCAAAATATCGGGGCTTATGGTGTAGAACTCAAAGACATATTTGATTCATTAGAAGCCATTGATTTATCCAATGGCAACATCGTAACCTTTAGGTCAGCAGAATGTAATTTCGGCTACCGTGACAGTATTTTCAAGACCACACACAAAAACCAATATTTCATTTCTGCTGTAACCCTAAAAGTCAACAAGCAGCCTCACTACCATATTGAATACGGTGATATCAAAGCAACTTTGAGTGAAATGCAAATTACAGAATCACAAATCAGTCCAATGAATGTGAGCAAAGCTGTGATTAAAATCCGACAAAGTAAATTACCCGATCCGCGTGAACTTGGAAATTCCGGTAGTTTTTTCAAAAACCCCAGTATCCCTACTGCACAATTTGAATCATTGCAAAAAAATCATCCTGATATCAAAGGGTATCCTAGCGGAGCGGGCATGACCAAAGTCCCTGCCGGATGGCTGATTGAACAAACCGGCTGGAAAGGCAAAAGAATAGGCAATTGTGGCAGCCATGCTAAACAAGCCTTAGTATTGGTGAATTATGGCGGTGCGCATGGAAGTGAAATCTATCAACTGGCTCAACAAATTCAACAGTCCGTATTGGATACATTTGGTATTTCAATTACACCTGAGGTTAATATTTACTAATCACTTTGGAATTTAAGGAAATCAAAAAACGTATTCTGTTTGAAGATAATCATATTCTTATCTTCAACAAGCCTGCCGGATTACCGGTGCAGGGAGATAAAACCGGAGACGAATGTCTGTTGGATGTAGTCAAAGATTTTATAAAAGAGCGCGATGCCAAACCCGGTAATGTGTATTTGGGCTTGGTTCACAGACTCGACCGTCCCGTATCAGGCTTAGTGGTTCTGGCAAAAACAAGCAAGGCGTTGAGCAGATTGACTGAAATGTTCCGCGACAGGCAGGTACGAAAAATTTATCATGCCATTGTAAACGGTATTCCATCTGCAGATGCAGCAACCCTGACCCATTATCACAGAAAAGACGGTGAAAAAAGGATAGCTATTTTGAGTAATTCTCCCAAATCAAATACCAAGCCGGCTGTATTGCATTATCAATTACTCAAGCATTTTGCCGGAAATAGTTTGCTTGAGATTGAATTAGAAACAGGGCGTTTTCATCAAATCAGAGCACAACTTTTCAAAAATGGCAACTATATTATTGGAGATTTGAAATATGGCGCAAAGAAACCCAATCAAGATAAATCTATTTATTTACACGCACGTTCTATTGAGTTCGAGCACCCTGTAACCAAAAAAACAATTAAAACTAAAGCACCTTATCCCAAAAATCAGCTTTGGGAGCATTTTGGATAATTTACAATCGTTTTAATCCATTACCTGACAAGAGTTACAGTACCTTTAAACTCTCTAGTTCCGCCTAATTGATTGACTACCTTAATGTAATAAATGTAAACATCACTTGGCAATTGTGCATCCAAGAATGTTCCGTCCCAACCTTGGTTCGGGTCAGAGGCGGTAAACACAATCTCACCCCATTTGTTTACAATAATCATTTGAAATTCATCAAAATGTTCTGCATTAACTTTAAAAACATTGTTGCTCTCCGGTCCCTTACCATTAGGACTAAAAGCATTGGGGATATACAAATCCAACGGTGGCGAAATCGTAAACATGCTTTCCGTCTCAGCATAACAACCGTTTACATCTTGAACATATAAACGAACAGAAACCTCTCCTTCCTCCGCTTGAACACGATGATTGAGTGCTAGCTGATTTTCATAAACTTTGTTTTCAATCGCCCATTTTCTTGTTGTAATATCTGATAAGTATTTGCCGGCATCTTTCACATTTATGAAGCGCATATCATAAGGAATATATTGAGATGGAAGCGCATCAATAACGGGTATCGGGGTTGGGAATATTTTGAGGGGGTTAATAATTTCTACTTCATTCCGGCAAACATCATTAGAAAGCTTGGCAATCAGCACATAAGAACCGGCTTTGATATCTTTTAAAATATAGGAGCCTATAACATCTTTAGTCTCACCGACCTTTGCCCAATTCAAATACCATTCAACAGTCTGAGTATTGAACGTAGTATAATCAATTGTAATTTCTTGCGCATTTTCACAAAACTCAGTATTTGAATTTTTTGATTGCATTGTAGGCACTACCCTCATATCAATCACGTTTGCAGTGGAAACTTCAGGACAAATATCATTGAAAGTAGTAAGTACAAGATGATGAATTCCACCTTTGGAATCAGGGTTTAACCTCATATCTTGAATTGTGCCTAAGTCAGTTTGTAAGTCATTTGTATATGCAAACGGAAAGTCTTTCATATTAAAACGAGGTATCAACTTGATAAAGACCGGGTTGTTGATACATACTTCATTTCCAAATTTATTACCTGCATTATCCACAAAATTAATTTCAAAAGAAGGTGCATCATATACCGAAATTGCAAACGAATCAGAGGAAGCACATCCTAATTCCGGTGACACCTGCTTGTATTTTAAAAAATACTGCTCGCCCACATTTATCAACGGATTCGCGGGGTTAAAACTAAAACCTTCAACGCCTTGTCCCGTCCATTGTCCACCTTCTATTTGGGGGCTCAATTCCACTAAGCCGCTATTCTTACAAACTTTGTCATTGAGATTATGCAGCCACGCAATATCAGGAGCAACCTCAATATCAACTTGTAAAATTGTAACTTTAGAACAATATTGTGCGGAGCTCATAAAATAAATATCATAAGTGCCGGATTGGCTGAATGCAGCAGGATTAAGCACTTTGTCGTTTTCAATAGCCCCGAAAATAATAGACTCAAAGAATCCGTCACTTGGTTTCAACCCATACTCTTCAAAAAGATTGACTTTAGATGCTGTATTACAATAAGCACCTATCTTGAGCCGGGAGAAGTGGATGCCCGATGTTTTGGAAATTATAAATGTATCATAGTATTTACAAGCGTGTTCGTCCTCAACCCAAACCATGAACGAAATCTGTTCTTTATTGAAATTCTGTTTCAAAAAGTACCATTCTCCATTGTCATTCAAAATCACAGTACCGCTTTCATTCAGCTCAAATCCATGATTATATTTTAAGAATGATTTTCCTAAAAGCTCATTTAGTACAAACTTACCCGAATCAAAAGCACAAAAGGAGGAATCATTTAGTTGCGGTCTTAGGATTGGAAAAGGTTTCACAACAGTGGAAATGGTTTTGAAACAGCCATCTTTATCTTCAATTTTCAGTTGTAAAGAATATGCCATGTTTCCAATACTTGCACTAAATGAGTTTGAACCAAGCGAATCGTTCCAATAGTATTGCAAAGGTTGACTACCCTGAAGGTTTTTAGGGGTAATTGTAATGTCGGTTCCAAGGCATGATATATATTCTGCATCAAGTGTAAAGTCAGGTGGTGTATAAACCGGCAAAGAGATTGAGCTGAACGTTGTGCCTTTACAAACCTGATTTAGACTTAGTTCAATGTTTAACAAGCCTCCCGATAAATGCTCAATTTTTTGTTTTTTACCCCAAAATTCCTTGGTTACTGTATTGGGATAGGTAATCCTCCAAAGGTATTTATTATCGGGATATAAATTAGGCAATGGACTCAGTTCTATATTTCCGCATGATTTTGGATTAATAGTGATAGACAAAGAAGGATTCTCAAGCACGTTCAATTTATATGTCTTTGTGCTGACTGCTCTTAAAGGGCAGTTATCATCTTTTGCTTCTATTGTTACAAAAAATGTTTTCCCTGCAACATTTGTGGGTGGAGTCCACGCAAATAATCCATTGTATGAAGGTGCAATAGATGCAGATTGAGAAAAACTCATACCTGTAACAGTGTTCAAGATTTTATAGGTAATATTCTGATTATCATTGACAGGAATATTCAATGTGAATGGTACTCCGGTACACAAGTTAAATTCCGATTGGTGGCTCTCAAATTTAGGTTCTGCATTGAAGCCGGAAATGGTTTGAATCATAAAATCTCTACGAACTTTGCCTACTTCTACAAGTTGATTTGACGAATTGCGTACCCACTTAGTAACCTCATACACCAAAGTTCCTGCTTGACCTGAGATTTGGGGAGTAAAAACCGTATTTCCGGTATGTTCATCAAAATAAAATCCTGTTGGAGGATTAGCTGTTGGGTTGGGCTCGCAAGCAATACTGCCACAACTTGCCACCAAAAACGGCAGATTATAACTCATCCCTGAGATGTATTGAATAGCTTGTCCAAAATCACTCAATGCAGGAACTAACTTAACACTGATACTGTCAGCATCTCCCGATGTTATTCCGGGTGAATGATATATGGGCGAGCCCATGGTAACGTAAAATTTTGGTGCAACAGATAAATTTATGGAGTTAGACCTTATACCCGAACAGATGTCCAATTCAGAGTAATTGAAAAACTTTTCAATCGGCACATTGGGAGGAGTGATTTCATTTGAACGCGAAAAAACAGTAGTGGTAAAATAAAAGTGACAATACCCTTGGGTTTCGTATAAGAGGGTATTAAATGAGGCAGAAAATTGGTGTACTTCTATCCCTTTAATAACATCCGGAGTTGATGTTAAATCACAAGCGTTTGTAATTCCCAAACAAGAATTTGTAATATTCTCTATTCCTATTCTGGTGATAGCAATTGAAGTCAAATAGACTCTTTTGCCGGTTGAATTATCTAAACCATAAACATCAATCGGAGGAATTTCGGAACAATTATCAGGATTGACCCCGCCTCCATTTCCATTCAACTTACATTCGCTGCAATCTCGATAGATTTTCAGATTTAATTGTAAATTATTTGCGTCAGAAAATGCATAATTCAACTCTGAACCAAGAATGTGACTTGCCTTTGTTTCCAAGTGAAACAATAGCAAAAATCCGACAAAAAGGCCAATTGGTAGAAGTTGCTTCATCAATGCATTTAACTTTAGACAAAGTTAAAACATAATTTTCAATACTCAACACAATCTTTCTACTCCAAAAAAAACAACTCTTTAATTAAAACTCAGTTTAACAAACCTAACACCTGATGCTGTTTCCACTTGGGCACAATAGATTCCGGAACTAAGTTGAGGCACAATCTTCACACTATTGGATTGCGTAGCAGGTGCAAATTCATAGACTACTTTCCCGAACATATCATATATAGTCACTGACAAAACGGGCTCCACTGACCGTATTGAAATTTCGTTAGACCCTTGTGAAGGATTTGGAAACACAATAATTGAATTTTGTTTATTTATGGGACGGATATCCGTCAAATCCCCTTTTAAATAAGTAGTTTGTGTTTGAGAAACCCTTTGTCTAATGAGAGCAGTATCATGATTTGAATTGGGTATAATCTGATAGGCAAATCTGTATTCAGAAGTTAAGTTGGCAAGCAAATTGATACTATCAAAAGCAACTAAAAAATTACGTTTACCCGGTACAATTCCCGAATTCTCTTCTACCCATTCGAAAGGGTGATTAAGAGGATCATCCAGTCCGGAATAAACAAACCTAACCGGAGTGCTTGCATCAATTCCATTGCCTCCATAAGTCAAAGCTTTTCCATTGCGCCAGCGTCCTGACAAATAATTATTTATCTGTTCTGCTGAAGTAGGAAACCCGGAAACTAAATCATTATCCGTAGTCAGATATATAGAACCTGCAAGAGGTTTATTCAATGTGATGAGCCCAAAAGACGGAATATTATTCCCATAGAATGAATCAGATTTTGAGGTACAGTAACCCACAACTGCATTATGTTGAGGAAAACTTCTAACAAAATTCGAATCGCCTTGTCCAAGTAGCAAATCGGCATAAACACCCAATTTGAAAGCTTGTATATCAAAATTATTTCTGTTAGTAACCAACACTCTGTTTAGAATGAGATACTGATTCATTTCTGGATTATCAATCATGTAAACAAAATGTTTTATCTCAACGCCCAAACCACTGTCAGCTCGCACTCTTGGTTTATTGTAATCGTTATAGACTGTAAAAACATTCAAATCTCCTTCTACAACAGGGGCTTCGCCCAATTCAGGTTCATAAACCCCATTTGCATTCCAATCTTTGAAAGGGGCTAATATCCCATCATAACCGGCAGGCGGGTTTACAGGCCAGTTTGCAATCGCAGGAGGCACGATATATCCGGACTTTTTATACGAATTGATATGAATGTTGATTTCATCTTTTGAAATGACCCATGTTTTAAACCACTTACTTGAGTCTAAGTGTGTTGATTGCGACATAGACAACGGTCCATAATCAAAATCAGTGATATTTTTATTCAGGTTAATCGAAGCGCGGAGTGAGCCATCCGGCATTTTCCCTGCAACCCAAATACCCGAATTGGCTATTACCGGATTTGAAGTGGACGAAGGAACAAATAGACTGCCATTTGATTCAGACTCAAATAGTCCAACCGGATTAAAGATAAAATCATATTTCTGACTTTTGATTAAATATGGATTAGTCTGACAATAAGACAACAGCGTTGTTAATATGCAAGCGGTCAATACAGCCCATCCTTTCATGCAACAAATTTATAAGAATTTTCAGAAAAATGTTTAGAATTTCCACCTGATCCCGGTATTCAATCCGGCATTAAACATCTGATTCATTTTTTCTTTACCCAGAGGATTGGACTTGAATTTCCACATGGCAAAATTGGATTCAACAACCCAAGTAAATTCCGGTGTGATGACATAGCCATAGCCTACTCCGGCAAAAAAGCCCGAGTTAAATGCAGTGGCAATTTGTTTAGATTGTCCGACAAAAGTTTCAAGTTCCTGATTCGCTTCTGCGCGCCAACGTCCTTTGTCGTAAGTAGCAAGTGTCAATAATATTCCTCCGTTGGCATATACCAAGTGCCTGCCCATGTCAAATTGGTATTCCAAGCCCAGAGGAAGCGAAAATCGGTTATAAATATTTTTACCCGAGCCTTTGTAGAAACCTGTAATTGTATTGTAGGAGGTATCGAATCTAACCACAGGTATTGGCGGTGCTCCCGGGTCTATAATAAAACCATGCACTGTGTCAATCTCCATTACTTCCTTATTTTCAGTTCTGCTGTATGCAACCGAAGAACTTCTATATAAATATGAAACACCTGTGATGAAATCTAAATGCGTGCTCACTTTAAAACGAGTTTTGATATTTGCATTCACAGAGAAAGGTGATGATTCGGCAAAATTGTCAATAGTCTTTGCTCCATACCACATTCCTGCACCCAAATTAACCTCAATTTCTTTTATCCACAAAGAGGATTCATAGAGCCTGCGAGGTCTTTTATAGGGTATAGGTGAATAGAGCAAATCTTCAGACTTGACAAAAGAAGAATTATATGAAAGCGTAGGATAGAAAATACTGCTTAATGAATGGAAAGGAAGTTGATAATACAATATAGCTTGTCTTATAATTGTACCACGTGACAGTTCTTGGGTGCGGGCATTGACTTCAAAAATATTCGCTGATGATATGTTGGCATTATTTTCTTTCACAGAACCAATCGTAGCAGTGGGATTTGTAGTTTTAATTTCACCGGAACTGGATTTGATGATTGCCCTGCCATTATTATTAGCATTAATAGTAACTTGAGGACTATTTGTTTCGGCAGATTGATTATTTGGCTTTGTTTTTAAATTTTCCACTTGCAAAGAATGATTTTGCAAATCAGACTCGTCAGTTTGATTCAATTTGTGAGCATCTGACAATTCAACTAATTTTTCTTCAGAACCTTTGTGTTTATCAGATGTAGTTGTTTTATTGTTATTGTCGATGGAAGTGTGTGTGTGATTAGGCACCGGTTTTAATTCATTGTATGTCCTTGTATTAATAAAAATCCAAGACCCGCTGAGCAACAAACCTAAAATCAGCAGCGCCATAGACTTCAACCCAAAAAAAGCAATGCCTCCTCTATTTTTTTGGCGTACATCCAAAATCTTCTCAAACAAACCCGCTGAAGGTTTGACTTCATAGTTTTGGAATTTTTCTTTTACAAACTTTTCAAAGTTGTTCTCATTCATAACTTAACATTTTCAAATTCATCAATCAGTTTTTTAAAATAGTTCCGAGCTTTAGCATACTGTGAGCGCGAAGTGGAGTGGCTGATATTCAAGTGTTCTGCAATTTCTTGATGGCTATAACCTTCAATAGCAAACATATTAAACACAATTCTATACCCTTCAGGCATCAAGGCAAGCATATTCAACAATTCTTTTAATTGAATTTTTTCAATCGGAATATTAAAATCAGGAGCTTCCAACTCACTTTCTTCCATATAATCCAGATTCTTTTTTCTTGCCCTAATCTTATTCAAAGCTTCGTTGACCATTATTTTTCTGAGCCAACCTTCAAACGAACCTTTGCCGCCAAAACTAGAAATATTGTCAAAGACCTTAATAAACCCCTCTTGAAGGATATCTTCTGCCTCAAGCATATCATTAGCATATCGACAGCACAGACCCAACAAACGAGGAGCATATCTTTTGTATAATGCCTCTTGTGCTTGTCTGTCTTCCCTTATGCAACCTTCTATGATATCTTCCTCTTTCATCATCGCAGTTCAATAAGACAATAACCGACAGCAAAAATCAGGTATTTTACAGTCCTATAGACACCATAACATTTAAAAATGTTGCCTAAGGGTTGTACTTTTTCTTTTGAATTTGATATCGGGTTTGTCAAGCCAAACAAAAATGTGCATTTTTGCACTTCTCAAAATTAACTAATTCAATAACACGTGAAAGAAGTAGAATTAATCCTCCCAAAAATGGGCGAAAGTATTGCCGAAGCAACTATCACTAAATGGCTCAAGAATGAAGGTGATAGTATCTCCAATGACGAAGCTGTCGTTGAAATAGCTACCGACAAAGTGGATTCAGAAGTACCCTCTACTGTGTCCGGCATTTTAGTTAAAAAACTATTTGCCGAAGGTCAGGTTGCGCCTGTTGGCGCCCCTATTGCCATCATTGGCATTGAATCAGACGCGGGAGAAGTTTCTACCAAACCTGCCAATGAACCACCTGCTTCCAAACAAATTGAATCGGTTTCTGTTGACAAAGCCATCCATGATATCGAAAAAGGGTTTAACACTGCCCAATCCACTGCCGGTTCAGCATCTGTATCAAACTCGGAAGGAAGCCGATTTTACTCCCCTCTTGTTTTGAATATTGCTCGTACTGAAGGTATTTCTATGGAAACCTTAGAAAAAATAACGGGCACAGGCTCCAATGGCAGAGTAACCAAAAGAGATATTTTGGCATTTATTGATAATGGAGGCAAGACACAGTCCGCATCAATACCCGCTAATGCAATATCCAAAGTTGTTCCGACTTCTGAGCCCGGTACGATAGCCAGAAGTATTCAAGGTCCAAAAATTACTCTGATGGAGGGCGATGAGATAATAGAAATGGACAGAATGCGAAAACTCATTGCAGAACACATGGTGATGAGTAAGGCTGTTTCGCCACACGTTACCTCTTTTGTTGAAGCAGATGTTACAAATCTTGTAATATGGAGAAATAAAATTAAGAATGCTTTTGAAAAGAAAGAAGGCGAAAAAATAACATTTACACCCATTTTTATTGAAGCGATTGTCAAATCAATCAAAGATATGCCAATGATTAATATCAGTCTTGATGGAGATAAAATCATCAAGCGTAAGGCAATTAATATAGGAATGGCAACAGCCTTGCCAAGTGGCAATCTGATTGTACCCGTCATCAAGAATGCGGGCAATCTAAATTTGACCGGACTAACAAAAAGTGTCAATAACTTGGCAACAAGAGCCAGAGACAACAAATTACAACCGGATGATATATCAGGCGGCACTTTTACCATCACCAACGTAGGCACTTTTGGCAATGTAATGGGTACACCCATTATCAACCAACCTCAGGTTGCTATTTTGGCAACGGGTGCAATCAGAAAAAAACCGGCAGTCATAGAAACTCCCCAGGGGGATATGATTGGAATCAGACACATGATGTACTTGTCTTTATCCTATGACCACAGAGTAGTGGACGGTGCCTTAGGCGGTGCTTTTGTAAGAAGGGTTGCCGATTATCTAGAGAAATTCGATCTGAATAGAGAAGCTTGATTTTCAGGCTCTTATTTCTCTCGCAAGCTTTTCTAACTTTATAATATTTTTTTATCGAATTTATCCAATATTTTAGGGGAATAAATCCAGACTTTCTTTGCATGCTTACATTATAAAACTACCTTTGCACACGAATATTTAATTAAAATCAAAATGACAACTGACGCGTTAAACACACCGAGTGAAAGATTAAGAACTATTTGTGAAACCTATTATGGTGGTAACAAATCTAAAATGGGCAGTGCTTTGGAAATTAGCTACCAAAACATTAACAATTACATCGAAAAAGGCAAAAAACCTTCTTTTGAAGTGATACAAAAAGTTTATGAGACTTTTAGAGACAGAATCAATCCCGCATGGCTAATCTTAGGCGAAGGTGACATGTTCAATGTAGGCATCACAAATCCTCATGCTCCTGTTACTTCTTCTACATCTCAAAATGGCTCAAGTTCTTCACAAATCTCCTCAAACAAAATTGTTGATTATCAATCATTAATTATTGAATTACAACAAAAAGTAATTAAACAACTTGAAAGATAACTTTTAAGTTTTTTCATTAAAAAGCCTCCTAAAATTTTTAGGGGGCTTTTTTTATACCAATTCTCTCAAATATCAAGCACTATACTGATTTATAAATATCACTTAGAGATTATATTTTTTTTATAATTTAAAGATAATCAAATGTTAACAAGCGAAACGTGACAATTCAAGTTTCTGATTCAAGATACAAAACTATGTCTTATAGGGTTTAAATTTACATAATAACCCTTACTGCATATCGTATTCCAAGATAAAACCAAAGATTTCTTTGTGTATTTCTTGTAACTGAACTCCTCTTCTTGCCATCACACGTTCAGCAGTTTGCAGTGCTTTGGGCAGGGCATAAGTATCCATACCGCTTGCACCTCCCCAAGTAAACGATGGGATATAATTTCGGGGAAAACCGGAACCAAATATATTGGAGGAAAATCCAACTAAAGTTCCGGTATTGAACATTGTATTTATTCCTGATTTGCTATGATCTCCCATAATGAGTCCGCAAAATTGCAAACCGGTTTTCACAAAACTTTTCTTTCTATAATTCCACAACCTAACTTGTTCATAGTTATTTTTGAGATTGGAATTATTTGTATCTGCACCAAGATTACACCACTCTCCCAACACTGAATTTCCCAAAAATCCTTCATGACCTTTATTTGAATACCCAAAGATTACACTATTGCTGACCTCACCCCCAACCTTGCAATGCGGTCCAAAGGATGAACCACTATAAATCCTTGCTCCCATTTTGATTTGACTGTGTTCGCCTAATGCAAAAGGACCCCGAATCATTGCCCCTTCCATCACTTCAGAATCTTTGGCTAAATAAATAGGACCTTCCTCCGTATTAAAAATGGCACATTCTGCTCTTGCTCCTTCCTCAAGAAAAACAAGGTTTGAACCAATGATTCTATTAGTGTTGGAGATTTTTTGCGACTGCCTGCCATTGGTTACTCTTCGGAAATCTGCTTCTATTTCTCTATGGTTAAATTGAAAAATTTCCCAAAGTTGATTAAGCATCACTACATTACCTTTAAATTTAATTTTTCTCAACTCACTATTGCCTTTAAGAGCAAGAAGTATATCCCCGTCAGTATATAATGCATCTCCATCCTGCAGATTAGCAATTGATTCTATGACTTCTTGGTTTGGCAACAACCTGCTGTTCACAAACAGTGTGTTGGAATAATTACCGTATAAAGGTTGTAAATAATTTTCAGTTTTTAAATGTACACTTGTTCCAAGTTCATGCCCCCATTTTTCTTTGATAGTCAATATTCCCCATCGAAAATCGGCACAACTCCGACTCAAAGCAAGCGGAAACAAATCCTCCCTACCCGCATCATCAAAAAGTGTGATATTCAAAGCCATAAATTATTCAAAATAATTTTTGTAACCATACCCTCCATCCTTGAGGTATTCATCTTTTTTCATTAAGTTTAGATCGCTTTGCATCATATCATCCACGAGTTCTTTCAAACTGTGTTTAGGTGTCCATCCTAATTTTTGTCGTGCTTTTGAAGCATCTCCAATCAATAAGTCAACTTCGGTCGGACGGAAATATTTAGGATCTACTGCAATGACCACTTTACCTTTGGACAAAAATTTAGTGTTTAAGCCCAATGCTACCGCGCGTTCAACATTGATTCCGGCAATAATCCCTTTTTCATCAGCATCTTTACCAACAAAATCCAAGTCAATCCCTAAATAACCAAATGCAAGTCTGGCAAAATCTCTGATTTCGGTAGTTTGCCCTGTAGCAATCACATAGTCTTCGGGCTTAATCTGTTGCAGAATCAAATACATTGCTTCGACATAATCCTTAGCGTGTCCCCAGTCTCTTTTGGAATTCAGATTCCCCAAATAGCATTGATCTTGAAGTCCCAGCGCTATTCTGGCTGCAGCTCTAGTAATTTTTCTGGTAACAAAAGTTTCACCTCTGACCGGTGACTCATGATTAAATAGAATTCCGTTACATGCATACATATTATATGCTTCGCGATAATTGACCGTTATCCAATACGCGTACATTTTTGCAACTGCATAGGGTGAGCGCGGATAGAAAGGCGTGGTCTCTGTTTGAGGAATAGCTTGCACTTTCCCATATAACTCAGAAGTAGATGCTTGGTAAATTTTTGTTTTTTCGGTCAATCCTAAAATCCGGATTGCCTCCAACAACCTCAGAGTTCCCAATGCGTCAGAGTTGGCAGTATATTCAGGGCTTTCAAAACTTACTTTAACATGGCTTTGTGCAGCCAAATTATAGATTTCATCGGGTTGTACATTTTGAACAATACTAATCAGATTAGTGCTGTCGGTCATGTCTCCATAATGAAGTTTCAAGGCAGCATTGGGCGAGTGCGGGTCTTCATATAAATGGTCAATTCGGTCGGTATTAAAAAGAGAACTTCTTCTCTTTATACCATGTACTTCATATCCCTTTTTGAGCAAAAATTCTGCTAAATATGCTCCATCTTGTCCTGTGATTCCTGTAATGAGGGCTTTCTTCATGCCGGTTTAGATAGTCAATTTTTGAGTTCTCAAAAGTAAGGATAAAAGCAGAATTCAATGCGTTTTGCATTTTTATATCTTTGCAACGTAATGGAAATAGAAAAAATATTGATTGCAGGTTCCGGTGTTATGGGAGCGGGTATAGCACAAGTTTGTGCCATGTCCGGATTTGAAACCATGTTGTATGATATTAAAGACGAGTTTTTACAAAAAGCAGAAAGTACAATCAAAAAGAATTTAAGCAAAGCTGTGGAATTGGGAAAATTAACGCAACATCAAGAATCTATGGCATTATCTAAACTTTCTTTTACTTCAGATTTTAACAAACTTAAAGCCGATTTGATTATAGAAGCGATTCCCGAAAGGCTTGATATCAAACAAGAATTCTTCAAAAAAGTAGCAGCCCAAAATCCGCATGAAACTATCCTTGCAACCAATACTTCCTCTATTCCCGTCACACAAATTGCGAACGGAATTGAACGCCCTCAAAGAGTGATTGGCATTCATTTTTTCAATCCTGCATATATCATGAAATTAGTTGAAATCATTGAGGGCGAATGTACATCCAAAGAAGTAGTTCAGGCTTGCTTTACATTTATTGGTCTATTAGGCAAAACAGGTGTAAAGGCAAAAGATGCTCCCGGGTTTATAGTCAACAGAGTAGCGAGACATTATTATGTTGAAAGCTTAAAAATAGTAGAAGAAGGTGTTGCTGATTTTCAAGCTGTTGATAAACTGCTGGAAGCTTCCGGCTTTAAGATGGGAACTTTTCGATTGATGGACTTAATCGGTGTTGAGACCAATTATGCTGTGACGGAAAGTTTATTTGGTTTATTTAACTACGAAAACCGTTTCAGACCTGGAAGATTACAAAAACAGAAGGTCTTAGCAGGATTTCATGGAAGAAAAACAAAAAAAGGATTCTATGAATATTAAGATGAAAAAACTTTTAACAGCCTTTCTTTCTTCAACAATCATAATACTGTTATTCAGCACGTCCTGCAATAAGCGCAAAGACGAGAATATGATTCCGAATGTTGCGGTGAGTATCAGGGTCAATATGGACTTGCCATTATATAACGAATTATTAGTACCGGGCAATTATATTTACTTAAATGGCGGCAACAAAGGAATTACACTTTTTCATGGGTTTGACGAAGAATTTTATGCCACTGACCGTATGTGTCCCTATCAACCATTTGACGAATGTTCGAGAGTAGAGATTGATTCAAATTATACTTTTAGATGCGGGAGTATGCAAAACGGAGTTTTTCAAAAATGTTGCGACTCTAAATTCCAATATGACGGTCAACTATCCAACGGTCCCGCGCTCTTTCCGTTGAAAACATATAGGGTATATAAGAACGGAAACATTATAGATATCAGCAATTGATCATTCATCCTTAAATTACTTAACTATATCCACAAAAAAAATTTTGTTGGAATAAAAATATCTGTACTTTTGCCCGTATTGAAAACTATTAAAGTTAATCTAATCAAAGAGATCATGAAGAAAATATTACTAACCTTATTTACACCACTTGCATTGATTATTGGCTTAAGCACCCAATCCTACGGACAAAATGCAGACAACAAACTCGGTATTGAAATTAACGGAGGTTTTATGGAATACCAAGGAGACCACGGAAATTCATTATTTTTCTCGAAAAAACCAAACTATATGGGGGCGGGAGGCAGTATCAGTCATTATCTTTCTCCATCCTTTGACGTCATGCTATTTGGCGGGTCCGGTGATTTAGGTTATTACAAAAGTGTACCTTATGTAGATCCACCCTTTGACAATGCAGGCTTTAGAGCCAGACTATTTAATGTATCAACCGGATTAAGATACAAATTCAACAACGATATCATACTTTCTTCAGAATCAAAAATATTCCCCTACTTAGTTGGAGGCGTGGGATTTCAATATATACATTCTCGCATTTTGAATCAAACCAGAAACAATTTGACTGAATTTTCCGGTGTTTTGACCGGAGGCGGTGGACTCCAATTCAATATCAACGAAAAAGTTGGCATTAGATTACAAACCGTTTTCAATTACACATATAATGACATTTGGGACGGATACCCATTTACAGATGGCATACACAAAAGAAGAAAGCTCTATGACTCCTATATGTATCATTCTGTGGGTGTAGTATTCAACCTACCTTATGACTTTTTAAACTATGAAAAAGGTCCTAAAAAACTCAAAGACAGTGATAATGACGGAGTACCTAACAAATTTGACAAATGCCCAAAAACCCCTATTGGCTGGATTGTTGACAGCGTAGGCTGCCCTCTTGACTCTGATGGTGATGGAATTTTTGACCATGCTGACTCTTGTCGCTATACCAAAGGTATTCCGCAATTCGATGGATGCCCTGATACAGACGGAGATGGCATTCCCGACAAAAAAGACCGTTGCCCTGAGGTTGCCGGCTTAGCTGAATTCCAAGGATGTCCTGATACGGACAAAGATGGCATTCCTGATATTGACGACCGTTGTCCGAATGAAGCTGGTACTGCCGCACTCAAAGGTTGTCCCGACAGAGACGGAGATGGCGTTCCTGATATTGACGATAAATGTCCTGATGTAAAAGGACCTATTGAATGGGAAGGTTGTCCTGATTCTGACGGAGATGGAATTCCTGACCATTTAGACAGATGTCCTAGCGTACCCGGTATTGCTGCCAACAAAGGATGTCCTGAAATCAAAAAACAAGATATTCAGAAAATTGCATTAGCAGCTAAAGGAATTAATTTCGAGACCGGAAAAACTATTATTACAAAAGATTCTTATAAGAACTTGGACATTTTGGTTGAAATGCTCACTCTATACAAAGAAGCATTTGTTGACATTGAGGGTCATACTGATAATGTGGGCAAATCAGAAGCAAACAAGAAACTATCCCAAGGAAGAGCAGATGCCGTTAAAGCATATTTAGTGAGCAAAGGAATTGATGAAAGCAGACTAACCGCTATTGGATATGGCGATGAAAAACCCGTTGCAGACAACAAAACTGCAGCAGGAAAAGCCAAAAACAGAAGAGTTGATTTTAATATCAAGTACTAATTTAATTACTGAATAGAATATAGAGGGTGGTTATTATTAACCACCCTCTTTTTATTTATACTTCTATTCAAGTCTCAACACAAATACTTTCACTAATTTCGCCAGCTCACTAACAAGAACTATTCTTTAATAGATTATGAAGAAGATTGCACTTTTAATTGGATGCATAATAAGCACAATACTTTTCAGCTCAAACAAACAGGAAGAAGGGATGTTCCCTTTGAGTGATTTGAGTAAAATAGATTTCAAAAAAGCCGGATTCAATATACAACAAGAAGATATATTCAACCCTAATGGCATTAGCTTAACCAATGCCTTAGTCCGTCTTGGCGGATGTACCGGTTCTTTTATTTCCGAAGATGGTTTGATTATTACTAACCACCATTGTGCATTTGGCGCTGTCAGCAGAGTATCAACAGTTGAAAATAATTACCTTGAAAAGGGTTTTTTGGCAAAATCAAGAAACGATGAAATACCCGTTGGGATTGAATGTAAAATAACCCGTTCCTACGAAGACGTATCAAGTATTATACTGAAAGGTATTACAGATGAAACCGGGGGTAAAGAACGCGAAAAGATAATCACTCAAAATACAAAAAAGCTAATTGAAGAAGAGTCCAAAAGGCATCCTGACTTAAAAATTGAGGTTTCAGAAATGTTTATTGGTATAACTTACGTACTCTTTCGCTATGAAATTCTGACAGATACCAGACTTGTGTATGTTCCGCCCCGCCAAGTCGGAGAGTTTGGAGGCGAATCAGACAATTGGGAATGGCCAAGGCATACCGGTGATTTTTCTATTTTAAGAGCTTATTCAAACAAAGACAATAAAGCAGCCGATTACAGCGAATCCAATGTTCCCTACAAACCGACTAAATTTCTTAAAGTTAATCCCAATGGCGTACAAGAAGAAGATTTAGTTTTTATACTCGGATATCCCGGCAAAACATTTAGGCATCAACCTGCCAAGTTTATTGAATATCAAGAAGACCATTTATTACCTTTTATTGCTGATTGGTTCGGTTTCAAAATTAAAACCATGATGGAAGTAAGCATAAACAAAGGTGATGAAGCACGCTACCTCAATCTCGCCTCCACCATCAAAAGCTTAGCCAATGTCAAGAAAAACTATGAAGGAAAAATTCAAGGTTTAAAACGCACGAATCTTCTTCAATCCAAAAGAGATGGAGATATTATGATGAAACAATGGGCAATAAAAAATAAAATGGGCAACAGTTTCGAACAAGTCATTGACAAGATTGATAGCTTATACTCAATTAAAAATCAAATGTTTGAACAAGAATTCATTTTCAATTTCTTAAACAATGATGTCGCTTATGTACAAACCGCATTAACCATTATCCGATATCAGAACCAACCTAAAAAAGACCTGCAAGATTTTTGGACAAATAAGAAAGATGTAATGAGCAATCTATTGAACAAGAGGTTTACATTGCAAAATCAAGACATAGAATTTGCTTTTTTCAAAGAATTAGTATTCAAATTAGAGAAAGAAAATATTACAACTGCTGCTTATCGCAAAGCAAAGAACAAAGAAGAATGGTTAAAAAATCTTTATGTTCATTTTCAGAAGGATAGAGACAAATGGCTGCGTACTTTATCAACAAAACCTGAAAAGTTTGAAAAGATTAATTCTCCAATGATTAGCTTTCTTCAAGAATTGCTCCCATATATGGATAAAATCAAAGCCAAAAAGGACTTCATCGATGCTCAGTTAAATGTATGGATACCCATCTATACAGAACTAAAATACCAAACACAGCCAAGCAATTTTATTCCTGATGCTAACTCAACATTACGACTTACATACGGTTACATCCGCAGATATACCCCAAATGACGGTGAAATTGATTACCCCTTTACATCCGCAGAAGGCATCCAACAAAAATACAATAGTGGCAACCCCGATTATTACCTGCCTGACAACCTGAGGACCTTCTTTGACCAAAGACAATATCCTGAAATATTAGTAGATAAGAAAAGCGGTAAACCCGTAGTTTGCATGCTTTACAATCTCGACACTACCGGGGGGAATTCAGGCAGCCCGATTTTAGACAAAGATGGCAATTTGGTAGGTGTGAATTTTGACAGAACCTACACTGCAACAATCAATGATTATGCTTGGAATGAGAATTACAGTCGCTCTGTGGGAGTGGACATCCGTTATGTTATTTATATAATGAAATATCTTTCGGGTGCTGACCATATTTTACAAGAAATGGGTGTAAATATTTGATTTCACATTTTTGACCTAATATTGCAGCTAAAATGAATTACCTTGATTTTGAAAAACCGGTTGAAGACCTTTGTGAGCAGTTAGACAAAGTGAAAGAAACCCATTCTCATGGCAAAGTTGACATGACAGACACCATTGCTCAATTAGAAAAGAAAATTGATGAGCTAAAGAAAGAGGTTTACGGCAACCTGTCCAACTGGCAACGTGTCCAACTGTCCAGACACCCCGACAGACCATATACTTTAGATTATATCCAAAATATTGCACCTGACTTTATTGAATTACATGGAGACAGAGTTGTAAATGACGACAAAGCCATTGTGGGTGGTTTTGGCACTATTGACGGACAAACCTTCATGATTATCGGTCAGCAAAAAGGTCGCAACACCAAAGAACGTCAATACCGAAACTTTGGGATGGCTAATCCTGACGGATATAGAAAGGCTCTTAGACTCATGAAACTGGCTGAAAAATTCAACAAGCCAATCCTTACTCTGATTGACACACCCGGAGCTTCACCCGGATTAGAAGCGGAAGAAAGAGGGCAAGGCGAAGCTATAGCCAAAAATTTAATGGAAATGGCGGTTCTCAAAACCCCTGTGATATGTGTAGTTATTGGAGAGGGTGCTTCGGGAGGTGCTTTGGGAATTGGGGTAGGCGACAAAGTGATGATGATGGAATATTCATGGTATTCTGTAATTTCACCCGAAAACTGTTCTTCCATTTTATGGAGAAGCTGGGATTACAAAGAAAAAGCAGCCGATGCACTTAAACTCACCCCGCAAGATATGTTAACAAACAAACTCATTGACGGCATCATTGAAGAACCCTTGGGTGGCGCTCATTACAATCCTCAGGAGGCTGCCGAAATCTTAAAAAGAGAAATTAAAAGGCTATATAAATCTTTGAAAGACATACCTGCGGACAAAATTATAGAAAGTAGAATTGCAAAATTCTCAGAAATGGGAGCTTATAAATTAGAAGCAGAATCTCAATCCTAAAAAGGATAGCCTACACCAGCATTTAAAACCGTATAATTAATACCTTTAGGTTTAAATAACTCCTTGGCTACCCAACCATTGTTTTTGGCAACTCCGGGGTCTTTAAGTTGAATCCCCCAATCTAACCTAAAAATAAAAAACTCAAAATCAAACCTAAAACCTATACCGGTATTGAGTGCCATTTCTCCAATAAACCTTCTATAATCGAACATCTCCGGTCGGGTTGTTCCGGAGTTGGGGATAATATTCCACACATTACCGGCATCTACAAAAATGCCAAGTTCCAGTGGTTTGATAAATTTAAACCTATATTCTACACTCCCTTGTATAATCAAATCTCCGGAACGGTCAATACGGGTCCCCGAAGTGGTATCAATATAACTGCCTGGACCCAAAGTCCTGGGTCTCCAACCACGCAAGCTATTAGAACCTCCAATGAAGAATCGTTTATCAAAAGGGAGAATATCATCATTTCCATAGGGAATTCCCGCGCCCACATTCAATCTAAACGCAAGTGCGTTATTCATATCAAGATATTTCCCAATTCTTAAATCAAGTTCTGATTTGGCAAACTGAAAATAGTTAACACCCAAAAAATCATAAGTGGTATCAACGTTTCTTTCTGCATCCAATGCCCTGCGCACTAATCTATGAATATTACCTCCAAACTCAATGATATTCAGTCTCCAAATAACATAATCTTTGGTGTTTCCTGACTTGAAATGAGAATGACTCCATCTCAATCCGGTGGAAGTAATAAGGTTATTGGCAAATAATCTTTTAACATATTCGAGATTGGGTCCACTTACTTTATCCAAAAACCCCGGTACTATACGACTGTTTGAATATGAAATTTCAACAGGAGTTAATAGCCATATATTCCTATCTTTAACAAACTGATATGAAAAAGAAGCCGGAAGTATGTTACGCTGAAAATCAAGATTATTTTCATAGATATAAGAAAGTGAAAAAACAGACTTCACCGAATTGAGTTTTTTTCTTTCAATAAATGATTGCCAAACATAAGAACTGGGAACATATAGGTTAGCTGTAATACCGGTTTGGAAGTTTGTAAAAAAACGACCTAAATTCTCATTAGAACGCAACTGGGTTTCAGCTCTAAGCGTGTAGGACAAATCCAAGCGTTCTGCACCATGAAAAACATTTTTGTGTGAATACGTTACAATTCCTGCAACACCATAGTTTCTATAATTTCCCATGTTGGAAATCTGATTACTCAAATCTGACGAAATAACTTGAGGTTCAACTGTAAAACTCTGTAGATATCCGGGCGTCAAAACAATGCTTGTATTAAGCACGAAACTATCATTCAGCGATTTCTTTGTGTCAATTTCAACTGTATTAAAAACTCCTAATGCACTTAACCTTCTGTATGTCAAATCAAATTCAGATTGATTGTATAGCTTACCTCTTTGTATCAACTGATTATTCCGCAACATTTTGGCATAAAATGGATACTTATTGGTATAATACTTAACACTATCATATTCAAAATACTCTGAAAATGGTTTGTGATAAGGCGAATTGATTTGAACGGTAATATTGTCAATATGATACAACGCTAATACTTTTGGGTCTGAAGGAATAGAAATGATGAGCTTGATATCTACAGTATGCCGCGACTTGGATGTATCCAACTCAAAATCTATGAAATCCTTTTTAAAAGCATAGTATCCATTGTTTCTGATTGTTTTTAGGACTCTCTCACGCTCTTGATTAATAGTTTCAAATTCCAAACGTCTTCCTCCCTTAAAAAGACTATTGACCATATCATTTCTAACCAATTCTCTCAGAATAGAATCTTTACATTCGATTTTGTAATATTGGACTCTATAATAATATTCGGGAGAAATATGATACATGAGATATTTGACTTTCTTCTTTTTGTAATGCACCGTATAAAAAACTTCTGCATCATAGTAACCGCTGTTAACCAAAAATTGCTCGATATTATTTGCGGCTTTATCTGCCAAAGTGGAATCAAACAAAACCGGAGGTTCGCCTACATTTCTAAAATACCTTCTGATTTTAGTATTATTTAAGGCTGAATCCTTTGTGCTGGTAGCCGCATTATACAATTTGAGATGAAAACGCGTTAGTCCCAATATCTTGCGGTTGGGTTTATAGTTATTTAATTCTTTGTATTCAGGTAATTTTTGTTTCTGTCTGGGGACATCATGCAAATCATAGCGCACTTTCATAAGCAGATGCTTTCCTTCAGGAACAGTTTTGGTAAGCGAACAACTTGATGCAAATATCAGTACTGCAATTATACCTATGAAAAAACTTATGTTTACTTTTGATGCCAAATGTTGAGTAATGCGCTTTTAAAACAATTTGCTTCGCTTAAAGTCAAAAAGTGTAGGCAAAAATATAGCCAATTTGTAGTCGAAGGAAATAAATCTATTAAGGAATTAAAAAATACGCACTTTATTCCCGACACAATACTGTATAGGGCACATCAAGACAAGGAACTTAGCCGTCTCTTTCCGCATAGCAAAGTCATAGATAACAATGCCGACAAGATTGACAAGATATCCTCATTTGAAAATGCCGGAGATGTAATTGCGATTGTACCTTTTGCCAAACAATCTTTAGAAGCTATAGATATTCAACACGGGTGTTCGCTCTTTCTGGACGAAATACAAAACCCGGGTAATCTGGGCACAATTATTAGATTAGCTGTATGGTATGGCTTCAAAAATATTGCATTGAGCATTGGCTGTGCCGACATTTTCAACCCTAAAACCATTCAAGCCAGCATGGGTGGCTTTGCCAAAATCAATTTTACTTATACACAAAAAGAGCTATGGCTTGCTGAAGCGCAGAAAGCAAAGATTCCTATTTTAGGGACATTCTTAGAAGGAAAGGATATTCATCATTTTGACTTTCCACACACTTGTATCATTGTAATTGGAAATGAAGGAAGCGGAATTAGTCCTGAAGTTGAGAAGTTTATTACACAAAAAATCACCATCAAAGGAAGTGGGCAGATTGAATCTCTGAACGCTGCTATGGCAACAGCAATCGTTTTAGACAATATTTATCGAAATATCCGTAAGTGAAAGTTATATCCAATTTTCAATTCAGTACTTATCTAATTCATCCTCAAGCATAAAAAAGGCGACTTCTAAGGTCGCCTTTTATTGATATGTTAAATATTTAGATTACTCAATCACAAATCGGAGTGTGCTCCTGCCTTGTTGAGGATTATAGATAGTGAGCAAATAAACTCCCGGTGTAAGCGATGCAGGAAGAGTTAATTCTTTATTGGATGTATTGATTTGGAATTTCTCGGAATACACATTTCTGCCGATTACATCCACCACATTAAGGACATAATCCTCTCCTGCAACAAAGTTTGCATTAAGCACAAAGCTTCCTTTGTTCGGGTTTGGAGAAAGGTGCATATCAAAGTTTGAAGCGATTTTATTCACACTCAAACCAAATACATTCATGACAAATTTATTAGAAATAGCCTCAGAAGGAACTGCACAAGGGTCAGAAGCAATTGCCAATGCCCAAATCGTATCCCCATTGTCAAAGTCTGTACCTGCTTTTGCAGTATAATTAAGTCCTGTTGCAGTTGGAATAAGCGTACTGTTTTTATACCACTCTATTGCAGGAGTAGCACCTGCATCCTTAACTGTCAATACAAAGTTTATATCTGTACCGGCAAAAACACCACTTTCAACATCTTTGCTCAATGTAGCTGTAGGCAATATGGTCTGGGTACAAAATTCAATCACTATTTTATGGGTAGAAGCATTGTTCGGAACGGCACAAGGATCATGTGAAGTGATTTTTGCCCAAATTGAATCACCTTCGCTGAAATCAACTCCGGCAACAGCTACATAACTCATCTTTCCGCTTTGTGTATTGATACGTGTATTATTTTTATACCATTCAATATCAGGATTTGCACCCGCATCCGTTATCGCAAGAGAGAATGTAACAGTAGCGCCCACAGGAACTACGGTTTGTGGAGACACACTAATATCAACGGTCGGCTCCAAAACGTTTGTACAAATGTCAATAATCAATTTATTACTGAAACCAAAATCAGGTACTGCACAAGGTTCGTGTGAAATTACCTTAGCCCATATTGAATCTCCGGTTTTGAAATCAACACCGGACGTTGCTGTATAATAATTATCTGTAACAAGAGGAATAATTGCACCATTTAAATACCATTCAAAATCAGGGTTCACACCTGCATCAGCTGTACTGGCAGTAAACGTAACAGCAGTACCGGGAGGAACAGGCATCGATTTGTCAGATGATATGGTTAATGACGGTATGACAGTGTTTGGACAAATATTCATCACTATATTATTACTCACCGCATTATTAGGAACAGCGCAAGGGTCAAGTGAAGTTATTTTTACACTTATGGTATCTTTATCATTAAAATCCAAACCGGACACTGCATCGTAAGTTACTCCTGTTTGACCTATGATTTGAATATTGTTTTTGTACCACTCTATGGTAGGATTCACACCTGCATCAGTAAGCGTCAAGGTAAATCTAACCTGAGTAGCGTTTGGAACAAGGGTCCCTTTGTCAACCGACAATGATGCTGAAGGTGTAACAACATTAGCGCAAATGTGCATTACCAATGAATTGCTTAATGCATTGTTGGGAACTGCACAAGGGTCTGAAGAAACCACTTTGGCTGTAAAAGTATCCGCATCGTTGAAATTTATACCTGCTGTTGCTGTATAAGACACTCCGGACGCAAATGGAATTTTCTTTCCATTTTTGAACCACTCAATCACAGGACTTCCTCCCACATTGGTCAAATTAAGAGAGAATTTAACCGCAGTACCTGAAGGCACAAGGGTTCCGGTAGATAAAGTAACTACTACCGAAGGCAATAATAATTGCGGACATATTTTTACAATTTTTTTGGCACTTGCGGTATTGGCAGGGCTAATACATGACTCATGAGTGTATATCATCGCCCAGATTGTATCATTGTCACCAAAATCAGTTCCGGCAGCTCCGCTAAAGGTAGCAGATGTTTTGCCTGCAATAGGAGTACTATTTTTGAACCACTGAAAAGTGGGGTTGCTACCTGCATTTTTGGGAGTTAATGTGAATATCATGGTAGTTCCATTGGGCACCAATTCTCCCGGGCTAACGGACACTGTTCCACTCGGAATTATAATTTGCGGACATTTTTCATAAGTTCCTATGTCTGTATTATTTCCTAATGTTCTTTCCAGTCCGTTCAAATCTATTTTTACAGTTGACAAATTAGGCGTAGCGGCAGGAGCATAAAAAGTGCTGTCACCCAAGTCAAGTGCAACACTTCCTGAGACCATTCTGAAATCATTATTGAGCGTATCTTCAAAATAAGCAGTAGATGCTACAACAGTTCCGTATGGATTCACACTACCATCTTCAAGATAAGTATCGCCAACAATAGAGTGTTTGACAAGCATGGCAAGTGCGGCTGCAATATTTACTTCATCGGGATAGTTGCCGGCAAAAATTGTATTTCTAATTTTCGAGGTTGAACCTTGGTCATAACCTCCTCCACCGGTGCCATTTTTGGTGTAATTATTGGCAACTGTTACATTGGTAAGAATCATAGCTGTATTGGAACCCAAAGCACCTAATCCTCCTCCGTCATTTACTGCATAATTACGCGCAAATAACACATTTGTAACCACAGCTTCTGATTCTCTTTCTAAGCCAAAACCACCAAAGTATGCGTTGGAAGTATTGTACATAAAGATTGCATTAGTTATGACAGGTTTACAAGTGTTGTAATAATACATACCGCCTCCGTTTCCGTTGGCAGTGTTATTATAAAAATAAACATTATTCAGTGTGGGACTGCTTTTCCAACCATACAATCCTCCACCGTCCTCCTCGGCATAATTATTTTTGAAAGTAACATTATTCAAAATGGCATTACTACCACCATCTGTATCCATTCCGCCACCACAACTACCCGATGCTATATTGTTTACAAACAGCACATTAGTCAAATTACAACTGCTACCGTCATTATAAATTCCACCACCGGAATTAGTACTTTCATTGGCATCAAAAACAACATTTTCGATTACACAATCACTGCCTTCTCTATTGTCAATAGCTCCACCGCCTTCATCATCAGTATTGGCTATATTTTTAGTAAAATAGGTATTTGTAATAGTAACACTGCTGTTCGAGTTATACATAGCACCTCCATTACAACTTTTGGCAGTATTACCAAAAAACACAGAACCATCTACCAACAAAGTACCTTGATTATTAATTTCCCAGTTATACATACCTGCACCTCCGCCAAGCTCAGCATCCGTACTAAAAGCAAGATTGTCTCTGACTACAATATTTCTGTATATCCCTTGAGTTTCAAAATTATAAATCCCTGCACCTCCATTTCTATAAATATCATTTCCTCCTACGGTTAAAAAGGTCATTTCAGAGGCAAATCCTGCTTTTACAGTAAAACCATCTAATGTGAATGAGGAAAGGTTATTTGAAATAACAACGTGATATACATTGTCAGATTGATCGTTGACATTACCGATATCTCCACTAAGAATCGTTTCATAATTAACATGCAGGTTAGTAGAATCTGTTTTTCTATCAGCTAAATTCACTTCAGTGCCAACAAATCCACCATAAATATGCACACCGTTTTTCATGAGAAAGGTTCTGTCGCGCGGGTCCACAGAGACAACAGGCGGTTTTACGGGATAATAAGTACCCGATGCCACCCAAATTGTATCTCCACTTACAGCATTGTCAAGACCATCTTGCAGTCCGGTGAATGCATCCTTCCAACTTGCACCATTTGCGGCTCCGGTGGCGTTCACATCAACATACCATCTAGCTGCAGAAGATTGCTGCCAACCAAACAGTGCTATCACAATACCAACAAATAATAAATATTTTTTATTCATAATTTCATCTTTTTATATGTGGCAAAAATAGCCAAGTATCTTACCTAAAAAAATCCAAATGCACATTTTCAGGATAGTATCCGATAAATGAAAGACCAAACCAAATTTAAAAACCAATTTTTTTCTTGGTCTTATTAGTTAAAAAAACAGATGATTATATTGTGATTCACTAAATTTTCAGATTGAAACCCACTACCTTTGCAGCGCAAAAGAAATAGAACAATAAATGACAACCAATCAAACATTCACAATGATTAAACCCGATGCTGTATCAAACGGACACACGGGCAAAATTTTAGACCAAATTATTTCCGCAGGCTTCAAAATAAAGGCGATGAAATACACCCGTTTGAGCCAAGAACAAGCAGAGATGTTTTATGCAATTCACAGAGAACGTCCTTTTTTTAATGATTTGGTTAGTTTTATGACCTCCGGCAGTATTGTAGCAGCCATTCTTGAAAAAGAGAATGCGGTGGCAGATTTCCGAGATTTAATCGGTGCAACAGACCCTAAAAAAGCTGCTCCCGGTACCATCCGCAACCGTTTTGCCGAGTCTATTGATGCAAATGCAATCCACGGTTCAGATAGCGATGAAAATGCAGAAATAGAAGGAAACACTTTTTTCAGCAAATTTGAAAGGTTTTAAAACCTTGCTCAACCGTGGCTCTATTTTCAAATAGAAAGTCTTTCTTACAACCGACTATTTATTCCTTGTTAGTAATAATTGGAATAATATTCGGTTTTTTTCTGAAGCCACCTACCAAAAGTCGTATTTACCAAATACTTGATATTGTTCAAAACGACTATGTTGACCAACCCTATCCACAAGAATTAGAAGAAGATGCAATCAAAGGTATGCTCTCACAACTCGACCCCCATACCACTTTTGTTCCTGCAGCCTTAGTGGAATATACAGAAAGGAAAGTCAAAGGAAACTATCAAGGGATTGGGGTTGATTATATTATTTATCAAGATACTGCAGTAATAGTTAAAGTCTATACCCGAGGGCCTGCATATATTGCGGGCTTGAGCGAAGGCGACAGAATAATCGAAGCAGACGGACAAAAACTGACCGGAGACAATGCCAAGGACAACAAAATCATCGAAGCTATTTCTGGAGAACCTAACTCCATTGTCAAAATAACAATTTTTAGAAAAAGAAATAAAAAAATCATTGAAACCCAAATCAGACGTGGGTCTGTCCCCCTCAAGAGCGTAGAAACTTATTATCTGATTGACAAATACACGGGTATCATCAAAATAAAATCTTTCAGTGCCAATACATACAATGAATTTAAAGATGCATTGAATGCTTTGCAAAAAGCGGGTATGACAAACTTGGTAATCGACCTGCGCAACAATGGGGGCGGATTATTGCGCGAGGCAATCAAGATTGCCAATGAATTCTTGGACAAAGGAGATTTGATTACCTACACACAAGGGCGCAAACGGAATAAAGAAGTGTACAAAGCCAGCGGAACGGGAAGCTTCAAAAAAGGGAGACTGCTTGTTATCACAAATCGGAGTACTGCTTCTGCCAGCGAAATCCTCACAGGTGCATTGCAAGACAACGACCGCGCATTTATCATAGGTAGCCGAACATTTGGCAAGGGTTTGGTGCAAGAGCCTTATCGCTTACCTGATGGCTCTTCCTTACGACTGACGGTTGCAAGATACTATACCCCTTCCGGGCGTAGCATTCAGAAACCATATACAAAAGATGTGGAGGCATATCGTCAAGAAATTTATCGCAGAAACGAACAAATTGATTTGGACACAAGCGAAAAAAAATATTTTAGCACCAAACTCTCCAGACCACTCGGTGCCGGAGGTGGCATTAGTCCTGACTTTACACTAACGGACACCTTGAACGAATCAGAAAAATTTGAGATTTTTTTACCTGGATTGTTCAATTCTGGCATACTCGATATCTACATTTTAGACCATTTGCGCAATGAGGTTTTCAATGTCAACAATAAATATCATTCCGCCTTACAGTTTGCTCGTTCTTATGAAATCTCCCCGAGCATCTGGCATAATTTAAAGCGATATCTGGAGTCCAAACCTAAATACAAGAATCTGCGTATTACACCTGTGGGTGAAAACCTAATTAAAAAGTATATCAAAGCAAGTATAGCCAGACTGTGTTTTGGAGAAGAGGGATATCAGCAGGTAATCAATCAAGAAGAAGGAATTACAAGTAGAATTCAACTCGCTATCATGGCGTATGACAAGGAGTTTCAAAAATTAACAAATAAATAAGTGTTTCAAAGTATAGTGTCAAAGTTTAATGCAGTATTATTTTTTGGGTTATTAGGAGTTGTGCTTTTCCTGCTTGACTTGTATGCCTGGCAAGGTTTAAGGACAATTGCGAGAGATTGGTCGGCAAGAGCCAGAACCACCTTGTTCTATTCATATTGGGCTGTATGTTTATTCTTTGTAGTATTAGTTATATGCAAACCTTTTATCCATGCCGGACACGGAGGCAGCCCAATCTTTGGCGTATTGCAGGCATTGGGGTTCGGACTTATGTTTGCTCAGATTATTTTAGCTATTCCTTTATTGATTGAAGATATTTACAGAATATTTGAATGGCTCGTTGGCTTATTTGCACACAAAGACGCAGAGCATATTTTGCACAGCCGCAGAAAATTTATCTCTCTGACCGGTATTGGCTTAGGCTCTTTGCCGTTTATAGGTCTTACTTATGGAATTGTAAAAGGCGCACATAATTATAGGGTCAGAAAAATAAATTTACAATTTGAAGAGCTACCCAAATCCTTTGATGGTATTCGCATAGTACAAATATCTGATATTCATGCAGGCAGTTTTTGGAGTAGAAGCGCTGTAGAAAGAGGAGTGGCAATGATTAAGGAACTCAATGCAGATTTAATCCTTTTTACAGGCGACCTTGTTAACAGTTATGCGGATGAAATGGAACAATGGAAAGAACTATTTGGCAGTATTTCAGCCCCCATGGGCGTGTTTTCCATACTTGGCAATCACGATTACGGTGATTACGTTCATTGGAGTTCGATTGAAGAAAAAGTTGCGAACCTTGATAGATTAAAACAAACCCAATCCGAAATGGGCTGGCAGTTGCTAAATAACCAAACAGTTGAGATACAAAAGAATGGAGCAAGTATTGAAATTGTTGGGGTGGAAAATTGGAGTGCTAAACCCAATTTTCCCAAATACGGCAATTTGGACAAAGCGCTTGCCGAATCCAAAAACCTACCATTTCAAATTTTACTCACACACGACCCCAGCCATTGGCGAGCGCAAGTTCTTCAGACCTCTCAAAACATTAAACTCACACTTTCAGGACATACTCACGGATTCCAGTTTGGGATAGAAACGCACAGGTTTAAATGGAGCCCAATAAAATACATGTACCCCGAATGGGCCGGATTATACAAGCAAAACGGACAGTATCTCTATGTAAACCGCGGATTTGGCTATCTCGGATATCCGGGCAGATTGGGCATTGACCCGGAAATCACAATGATTACGTTGAAGTCTAAATAATCATTGCTGCAACATAGTTTAGTGCACTAATTCTTGATTTTTCATTCTTTCCGTGTTTTCGGCAAGTTGAAGTTTATTGATAATATCTTCAATATGACCGTTCATCACATCCGCAAGGTTATACAATGTCAAACCGATTCTATGGTCAGTCATACGGCTTTGCGGGAAATTGTAGGTTCTGATTTTAGCACTTCTATCTCCGGTTGAAACCATTGTTTTGCGTTTAGAAGCAATTTCGTCCTCCTGCTTGCGCACAGCATCTTCATAGAGTTTTGCACGCAACATTTTCATTGCCAACATTTTATTTCCAAGTTGAGTACGCTCCACCTGACAAGTAATTACTATCCCTGAGGGGATATGAGTCAAATGCACTTTGGTTTCCACTTTATTTACATTCTGTCCTCCGGCACCACCGCTTCGGGCTGTTTCAAACTTTAAATCAGCATCTTTGATTTCAATTTCCACCTCATCCGCTTCGGGTAGAACAGCTACTGAAACGGCAGAAGTATGCACCCTTCCCTGAGACTCGGTTACAGGCACGCGCTGTACCCTGTGCACCCCGGATTCAAACTTGAGTGTTCCGTACACATCTTTGCCTTCCACAGAAAGAACAAACTTGCTATATCCTCCTGCTTCACTTTCATTGGACTCAAGGATTTCTGTTTTCCATCCTTTTCCTTCGCAATATCTGATATACATTCTACCAAGCTCACCTGCAAAGATTGCAGCTTCATCTCCGCCCGCCCCCGCTCTAATTTCGATAATTGCATTGCGTTCATCCTGAGGGTCTTTTGGTAACATCATGATACGAAGCATTTCTTCCAACTCCGGCAACTTTTCTTCAGCTTCATCCAACTCTTCTTTGGCAAGTGCTTTCAGGTCAACATCCTTCTCATTGGAGAGAATTTCACGGGCTTGTTCTCGGTTATTAAAGTAGGTTTTATACTGCATAATCACATCCACTACCTCGCGTAAGTCGCTATACTCCTTATTGAGTTGTGTAAATTTACGCATATCGGCAATCACTTCGGGACTTGACAATAATATTTCAAGGTCTTTAAAGCGTGCTTCTAACGCCTCTAACTTCTCCAGCATGGTTTAATTCTTGTTTTTAGGGGCGTACAAAATTAGTGCATTTCCGCTTTGCAGCACTAATCTTTCAGGCGAAAGAGAAAATGCATCAATCTGTTCGGGTATGTTTTGAACCGGTATCAACCTTTCTGTTAAAAACTCTTTATTTAATTGATACACAGCATTATCTTTGAGAAAGTATAAATTACCCGACATCACAAAGAATTGCTTGGCATTGCTGAGTGTAATTTTTCTCAAATAGTTGCCAAAATTGTCAAACTCAAATAAACCCAATGTACTATCAAACAAATATACCGAATGATTCACATCAGCAATATAAA
This sequence comes from Bacteroidota bacterium, assembly GCA_023957335.1. Taxonomy (NCBI): domain Bacteria; kingdom Pseudomonadati; phylum Bacteroidota; species Bacteroidota bacterium. The sequence continues at coordinate 42,937 of JAMLHC010000003.1, forward strand.
ATGGCGCAAATCCATTGCCGGCAACAAACTCTCTTACATTACCGCTGCTAAGCTCTACAGCTAAATCTCTTTTTATTTTTTTCAATTTCAAATCTCCCAAATCAAAAGCCCAGATTTGGTTATCATAACTACGGGCAGTAGCACTCAACTGAAAGAAACTTCCATCTTCCAAATTGGTTACACCCATTGTATATAACTGATTATCAAAATACAATACCTTATTTTGGACTTTATAAAAAACATAAATTTCAAAAGGATTTGATGCATCTATAGAATGGATATTTCCAAGTGATTTATGGTTAGCCACCGCAACTTGCTTTCCGTCTTTATTATATTTGACAATATCTCCGTTGGTATTGGCTGTGTAGATATTTCCCATGTTGTCACAGGTGAAGTGCACGATATTGCTTGCATGGATTCTGCTGACCTCAACAAATTCGGTTGTGGGTTGTGGTTGCAGAGAGAACCCACACAACAGCAAACAGATAATAATGACAGCCGAATGACGCATAAGGTAGGAATGGCAAAAATACAGCCAAAAAATCTCAAAATCACCATGAAGCAATTTTGTGATTTAATCTAAACATATATGTATTCAATCCATAATGTTATATATATATTAAGGTTTTCTAATTTTGAACTTGTTTAAAATCAACTAAAATAAATTCAGTCGAAGACAATGAAGTCAGAGTTAAAAACACTCTACAATTTGACAGAATTACAGTTTCAAAAACTAATTACAAAGGATTATATCAATGTTCAAATTTCTATTGACGATTTTAATAATTTTACTTGGGTTTTCCCGAATTAACCCAAGCACACCGAGTGCCAGAAAAGAAAAGACTCCATTCGGAACGCAGTATGTCAAAACCGTTGGATATTACGTGGACAAACATGCTATTACAATTCGTAGCTGGCGTGAGTATTATTATGATATTTTAAATCACAAAGGAGATTCATCCGCCATGCTTTGCTTGCCCGACACCAATATCATTTCAGCACGCTATGGCAGCAATGTTTTTAAATCATATTCACACAAAGATTCAGCAGTTGTAGGGCTAAGTTTAGCTCAAATAGAAAAATTCTGCCAATGGCGAACTGAGATTGTTAAGCAAACAAAAAAACTTGCCGGAACAACTGTAAGCTATCACCTCTTAGACTCTGCTATGTATGTACATTTGGTTTCCATCGGCAAAATAAAAGGCATAAGCATACCTTCCCCTGCCCTACCCGAGATAATTCAATTTGGACAAGTTTATAAAGTTCTTATGAACAAAGAAAACAGTTTCAATTATGGGGATTATAAAGGCGCGTTTGGTTTCAGGTGTATTGCAAAATACAATGAGCCTCAAAATTAACTCATAATCTTGTCCACCATATTAGCAGAACCAATAAACAAAGGTGTTCTTTGGTGCAACTTTTCCGGTTGAATGTCCAATATCCGATTTTTGCCGTCCGTGCCCTTGCCGCCTGCATGTTCAATCAGATATGCCATAGGAATACACTCATAGAGCAGTCGCAACTTGCCATTAGGGGCTTTTTCAGTTGCCGGGTACATATAAATACCGCCTTTGAGCAAATTGCGGTGAAAATCAGCTATGAGCGAACCAATGTATCTGGCACTGAGTTTCTCGGCTTTGCAAGTGTAAATATAGTCTTGGATGGCGGGGGAGAAATCGTGGAGGTTGCCTTCGTTCACAGAAAATATCTTGCCGTTGGCGGGGATTTGAATATCGGGGTGCGAAAGACAAAATTCATGGATAGAATCATCCAATGTAAAGCCGTTTACTCCTTTGCCTGACGAAAACACCATCATAGTACTGGAACCATAAATAACATATCCTGCAGCTACAATCTCTCTGCCCGGACGCAAGATGTCATCCAACGAACATGCTTTGCTCACATCATGGCGTCTATACAGAGAGAAAATAGTACCAATGGAAGCATTGACATCAATATTAGACGAGCCGTCAAGTGGATCCATACAGAGAATATACCTTGCATCTTTTGCATCCGTACACCAATACACATCATCTTCCTCTTCGGAAATGATGGCACATACTTCTCCGGTTTTTTCTATATGATTTTTGAAAACTTCATTGGCAATCACATCTAATTTTTTCACTTCTTCGCCCTGTACATTGGTGGAACCGTGATTACCCAAGATGTCCACCAAACCTGCCTTGCGCACATCCCGGTTCACAATCTTGGCAGCCAGTTCCAATGCCCTGAAAATATCTGAAAAAGCACCCTTAGCATCGTGTACCTCTTCTTGTCTGTCAATGATAAATTGCCCTAATGTGATTACTGAATTTCTCATCTATTTCTGTGTATTTTTGCGGCTCAAAAATAATCATACTATTTGGAACAAAGACAGATGAAAATATTCAAGTTTGGGGGCGCATCGGTTAAAGATGCCGAATCAGTCAAAAACGTAGCAGCAATACTTGACAACCATGCCTCTGACAAGGTTTTGGTCGTAATATCTGCAATGGCAAAAACTACCAATTTATTAGAAAATGTAGTGGATGCATTTGTTTATAAAAAGTCAGAAATGACTGCCAAAATGAATGAATTTGCCGATTTTCATATCAAGCTTTGCAAAGAACTGATAACAGACGATAATCATCCTATTTTCAATGACCTGGAAAATATTTTCTTGGAACTGGAATGTCTGACCGAGAAAGAAGTAAAAGATGATTATGATTTTGTGTATGACCAAATTGTGAGCTATGGCGAAATTATTTCCACCAAGATTGTGAGCGCATATTTGTTGGCACAAGGTATTAAAAACAAGTGGGTAGATGCCCGTAATTTTATTTTCACTAACAGTAATTTCCGCGAAGCCGGTGTGAATTGGTCTGAAACAGAGCATATTATTTCAACCAAACTCAAGCCTTTTGCTGAAAAGAGCATGGTCATCACACAAGGTTTCATTGGCAAAGACAGAAACAACGCAACCACGACCCTTGGCAGAGAAGGTTCTGACTACAGTGCAGCCATTTTTGCATGGTGCTTAAATGCAAGTTCTGTAACCATCTGGAAAGATGTTGCAGGGGTGATGAATGCTGACCCAAGAAAGGTTAATAGCGCAGAGAAAATTGATTCCTTGAGTTTTGACCAAGCTATTGAGCTTGCTTATTACGGTGCAAGTGTGATTCACCCAAAAACCATTCAACCGCTCAAAAGCAAAGGTATTCCTTTGTATGTAAAATCATTTGTCAACCCCAACGAAACCGGAACTGTTGTTAAAGAAGGTAAAGAATTTAAGACAGACAAAATCTGTTTTATTTTCAAGGAGAACCAGTGTCTGCTTTCGCTTAAAACACGTGATTTTTCATTCGTAGCGGAAAACAATTTGCAAGAGATATTTAGGATATTATCGGTTCATAAAGTTCGCGTCAATGTGATGCAAAACTCAGCGATTAGTTTTAAGACAATAGTGGATTGTGATGAGCGCAAACTCAGTAAAATCATCCACGATTTGGAACAATCTTTTGAAATTAAACATACGCCCAATCTGCGCCTAATAAGCATATACAACCATGTGGGCAAAATAATACCGGAGTTTCTGACTCAAGAAAAAAAGGTACTCCTTGAACAAAAAACCGAAAGGGTACTTCATTTGGTTTTGGCATAGAATACCTATTCAAAACGTAGCAAGAACAATTCAAACAAGGCTCTATCCGCCTACTCTTCTGCCTGTCTCACTCTTAGCTTGCGCATCCAGTACAGCCACAGCCACCATATTCACAATTTCGCGCACACTGCTTGCTAATTGTAGAATATGAACCGAGCGTTTAAGTCCCATTAAGATAGGTCCCATGGTTTCTGTTTTGCCAAAACTTTTTGCAAAATTATATGCGATGTTTCCGGAGGCAAGTTCAGGGAAAATAAAAGTATTGACTTCGCTGTCCACAAGGTTGCTGAAAGGGAAGTTTTCGGATAAAAGATCTTTGTTGAGTGCAAACGTTGCCTGCATCTCGCCATCTACAATAATTTCGGGATGATGTTGATGCAAGTACTCAACTGCCTTTTGCAATTTTCCCGGAATTTCTCCTTTTGATGAACCAAAGTTTGAATATGACAACATAGCAATTCTGGGCTCTACACCAAAATCACTCACTTTTTTATGTACCTGACGGGTAATTTCAACCAACTGTTCCCAGTTAGGATTGATATTCACCGTAGTATCGGCAAAGAAATACGGACCTTTTTTAGTCATCATGATATACATACCTGAAACTTGGGAATATCCTTCTTCCTTCCCTATCACTTGCAACGCAGGGCGAATGGTGTTAGAATAGTGTTTGGTCATACCGGAAATAACCGCATCTGCTTCGCCTTTTTCTAACATCATCATCCCATAATAATTTCGGTCTCTCATCATCTTTTTGGCTTCACTGAGCGTCATTCCTTTGCGCTTGCGTTTTTCATAAAGCATATTGCCGAACTCCTCCCTTTTTGCCTCCTCTTCCCAAGGATCAATCATGGTGATGTCTTTCAAATCAATATTATACTCTTCCATCAAGCGATTAATCCTTTTTTTATCTCCCAACAAAATGGGTTTTGCAATTCCCTCTTCTAAGCTAATTTGAGCTGCTTTGAGAACTTTGAGGTTGTCGGCTTCCACAAAAACAACCGTTTTAGGGCTCTGTTGTGCCCTTGTATTCACACGTCTGATAAATTTATTGTCTAAACCCAGTCTGTCTCTAAGTTGTTGTTTATATTTCTCCATATTGGCGATGGGCTGCTTGGCTACACCACTGTCCATAGCCGCTTGTGCAACCGCAGGCGCAACCACTTCTATCAAACGCGGGTCAAGTGGTTTGGGGATGATATAATTTTTGCCAAAGGAAATATTAGGCTGTTTATAAGCAACGCTAACAGATTCAGGCACAGGCTCGAGTGCGAGTGCTGCCAATGCCCGAACGGCAGCCAACTTCATCTCTTCATTGATTTCAGTTGCTCTAACATCAAGCGCTCCTCTAAAAATGAATGGAAAACCAAGTACATTATTCACCTGATTGGGATAATCGCTTCTTCCGGTTGCCATGACCAAATCGGGACGGGTTTGAATAGCAAGTTCATAATCAATCTCGGGGTCCGGGTTGGCTAAAGCAAAAACAATAGGGTTAGAAGCCATGCTGAGCACCATCTCCGGAGTCATAATATTTCCTTTGGATAAACCCACAAAAACATCCGCACCCACAAGTGCATCTGCCAAATGATGTACATCATGGTCGGTAGCAAAAAATATTTTGTTCTCGTCCAAGACGCTGCGGTCTTTTCTGATAACACCTTTACTGTCAAGCATAATCAGATTTTCTTTGCTGACACCAAGAGAAATAAATAATTTTGAACATGAGATGGCGGATGCACCCGCTCCATTTACAACCATTTTAACCTTGGAAATATCTTTATTCACTATTTTAAGTGCATTGAGCAAGCCGGCACCTGATATGATTGCAGTACCGTGCTGATCATCGTGCATGATAGGAATATTCAGTTCTTGGCGCAGGCGTTTTTCAATTTCAAAACATTCAGGCGATTTGATATCCTCCAGATTTATTCCGCCAAAAGTGGGTTCCATAGCTTTGACACAAGCTACAAATTCTTCAACGGACTTGGCGTTTAACTCAATATCAAATACATCTATATCTGCAAATATTTTAAACAACAAGCCCTTACCTTCCATTACCGGCTTTGATGCTTCGGGACCTATATCGCCTAATCCTAAAACAGCCGTCCCGTTGGAAATAACAGCTACAAGATTCCCCTTGGCAGTGTATTTATATACATCTTCTTTATTCTCAGCAATTTTCAAACAAGGTTCGGCTACACCGGGAGAGTAAGCTAAGCTCAAATCTCTCTTTGTCGCAGTAGGCTTGGTGGGTATAACCTCAATTTTACCCGGACGACCTTCAGAATGGTAGTTTAATGAGTCTTGCTTTATATTATTGTCTGACATATATTTTCTTTTCTAAGGATTGCAAAGGTATGTATTTTAAGAAATGATGAATGAAGTCTCTTACTGATTATATACACAATTCTGCTTATTTTTGCTGAAAACAAAGTGAGGATTTCGATTCCTATACTTGCTGCGTATTTGGCAATTGTTTCAATTGCAGTTTTCGCCTTGTTTTACAACTTAGGCACAAGCCCCTTGGCATGTTGGGACGAAAGCCGACAAGCTATCAACGCCCTTGAGATGTTAGACAATCAAAACCCATTGATTACCACATTTGAAGGTGAAACAGATTTATGGAATACTAAACCTTCATTTCTTGTTGCTACCCAAGCATTATCTTTTAAAATATTTGGCATCAACGAATTTGCCCTTAGATTGCCGTCAGCATTGGCAGCACTACTTCTTTGCATATTGATTTTCAGTTTTTTTATTTCAGAATTTAAAAGCATAGCGGGTGGCTTTGTTGCGGTATTGAGCCTGCTAACCACACAAGGGTTCAACGGATACCATGCAGCCAGAACAGGGGATTTTGAAAGTTTTCTTTGTTTGTTTTCAACATTCTTTATTATTTCTTTTTATCGTTATATCAAGACAAAAAATCAATTTTTCCTGCTGTTATTCTTCATTGGAATATTGCTGACTATTTTTTCAAAGGGTATTGCCGGCTTGATGTTTCTGCCTGCGGTAATTATTTATTTGTTATATCATAGACAGCTTATTTCAACGTTACGCTTACACTCTTTTCAGTCATTATTTTTAACTACCACACTGATTGTTCTGTCATATTATCTTTATCGTGATTTCAAAGAACCGGGCTATTTGGCAGTTGTATATGTCAATGAGCTTTGGGGCAGATTTGGCAACGTTGTAGAAGGCAATAGAGGTCCTTGGTATTATTATCTGCAAGGCTTGACTTCAGCACAAGCAATGCCTTTGTCTTTGATTGTTATTGCAGCAAGTGTTTATTGGTTTGTGAAATTGCGTTTAAACAAGATTTATACAAAACCTATTTCTTTCTTTTGGCTATTTACAGGTGTATGGATATTTTTTATCAGTATTGCAAAAACAAAGCTCGCATGGTATATAGTTCCTGCTTTTCCGTTGTTATCTATCCTATTGGGAGTACTCTATATCGGCATTTCCAGGCATTTTACATCTCATCGCTTTCCTGCTCAAAACAAAACTTCGCTCAAGGTAATTTTTATATGTTTACTATTCTTTTGCGGACTCGCACTTAGACAAATTGTAAATAAACCATTAGAAACCTGCGAATACTGTATTGAGTCAAGCCATTTTGGCTTAATGATAAATGAAGGCATTAAGCAACATCGTGATTTTAACGGATATTGCTGGGCTACCGGCTTTCCTTACTATGCCAACCAACTTTTTTATATAGAAAAACTCAAACGCGAAAAAAGTCAAAATGTTACTTTAAAAAAGCCCTTTGAGTTCCAGAAAGGCGACAAAGTGTTTTTGTTACAGCCCACGCTGTTGACCGCTATCCCAGCTCATCTAAAAGCGGTTGTTATAGCTGAGAAATACGGTATTTTGGAAGTAGAATTGCACGATGCACCCAACTGATTGCAACAAAATTAACAGCAATGGCACTGCATTAGACGAGTAATGAAACGCCTTGCACCAATAGACACCTCACTTTACAATTTGGTACCGGAGGATTTTTTATTCAAATTGATTGGATGCAGATAACTGAATTGCAACGTGGCATAATGCATTCTGTGCCAATGCCTGCCTTGTTGCACCCCTGCGACAACTTCTCCTCCTTGATTTTCGTAGTATAAATCATATTTTGTCCCGTCTGTCAGACCTTTGGCACTCATCAATGAAACTCTAAACTTGCTTTCGCTGTCTTTGCCTATAAGAAAATCAAAATGAATTCCATACACCCCAAAAACCTGTATTCCTGACTCTCCGCTGAGAATACCTCCCTTTGTATAAAATTTTTTTATTGCATAAACAACATCGGGAGCAGCTAAATCATCCTCCCTGCTTGGGGTAATTAAGTATCTTGATTCTCCTTGGGCTACCATGTATCTGTTCAGACTAAGCCCTGCAAAAGGTCTGATTTCAATGAATGAATTTTTAACAATGGCATAATTTGCACTTACAGGAAGAGCTAACTGAAGAAGGCATACCCATTTCTGACAAAACGAGTGTTTGGCAACATTACGGGGTTGAAATTGCTGTTTATCACCACACCTACAAAATGACGAAAATGCAGCCCTGCCTGCCATTGAAACCTACTGTGTGCACGCAGATAGGACAAGCCTAATTCGCAGGGCGTATGGTCTTCATTAAAATAGATATTGCCGTCTTCATAGAAATCCGATTCAATGCTATTTGTTTTAATGTTTTGGAAACCCAAATCAACAGCCACATAATGCTGACTGTGTGCGCTGTATCCGAACAAAACAGCAAGTAGAAAGATGACTTTTTTTGTATACATTTTATTTACAAATATTGTTAATACTATGCAAAGTTAATCCATAACATAAAACAAGTTTACAACAAAAATATTGGCACCCTGTCAAGACAACTCGGCACTACACCACCCCTTTTTCCAACATAAAGAAACGGTTTTCCTTAGGTCCAAATTTCTTGTAGAAGGCTGCAACCATAGGGATTTCTGAGCCTTCGAAATCAAAAAACAATGCTTGTCCGCTGAATTTACGGATAACAGAATCTATCAACAAGTGAGTGGCACTCCATTCTCTACCCTGTTCGGTAGGTGCGCCCAGACAATAATGAATCCGCCCAAAGGCTTTGACAAAAATGCCACAGGCAAGCAAGGTTTGGTTGTGATAAACGGCTGCTTTTACTACTTTCCCTTGTTTTTCAAGCAGACTGACCAAGAGCGCAAATCGTTTATACTTATTCTCAGATATTTTTTCATTCAGTTTGCCGTAAGCCTGTTTATAAACTTCAATTACCTGCTCATCTGCAATCTCAGATTTGACGACAATCTCCGGCACATCAAGCTTTTTGAGATTTTTGATACAATCTTTGTTATATCCTGCACGAATCGTTTCGTAATCTTGGCTTAAATCAATCTCAAAACTCCTACGCGGAGTCAAAATCCAGTCCTTAGTAGTACCTCTCAAATCATTCTGATAGTTCAGATGAGTGTTTACTCTGACAAATTTCTTTGGGATTTTGGAAATAAATTTCTCCAACATTTCTTTGCTCACCTCGCCATTTGCAAAAATCCCGCTTTGTTGCACAAAATAAGGCTGATAGATATAAGGCAACACATTGAATTTCTTTTTATATGGCAAGGGCATTATTGCTTCATAATCGCCCAACACCAATGCATCCCATCGTTTGCACATGGTGTCATACACAACGCTTAATCCATAAAACAACGCTTGAGGACTACTTCTAATAAGTGCATCCCATTTTACACGGTCAATTTTGCGGTATTTAACATAGCGTATTTTCATGACTTACAGGCTTCTTCAAAGACAGCTCGCCAGCCCTTCCATTGATTCCTTTCGCTCAGGGATTCGTTGTGAAAGCAGAAAGCAAAAGTACCATTCATTTCAGCTATCTTTTGCTTTAATTCTTGAATTGCAGATATTGCTTTTTCCGGAGCAAGACCTTGATAGAATGCGAGCGCAACATCCATCACTACAAAAGGTTGAATCAACAGCTCAGTCGGACAATTATTTTTCAAATCATACCAATAAAATGCACGGCTTGTACTTGCTCGGAATCCTATTGTTTCAGCATAACCCATGCTGTGTTCTTCCTTTATTCCGATTTTTATTAATTCACTGTATGTTTCAGGCAAACAAAATCTCAAAAAATGCTGTCGTGAAGCCTGCACTTGTCGTTCGCAAAGTTGCTCTAAAGTCTTCTTTTCTCTCGAAAACAAAGCCGGTCTTATCATGCTTTTATAGGATGGGTGAAGTCCTATGTTATGCTTATGAAGTTTGGCAATAACTTTTTTAAAAAGCGGATGTTTTGGAGAAATATTTTTGTCGTATTTGCCGTAAGCGCCTACCTGAAAAAAGTATTGTGCAGTCAGCTTTGTACTTTTCATCACCGCAAGTTGATAATCAAAAGTATCATAGGGGTCTTTTACCTTGCCACGCAACACTTGCAGCCTTTCTGAAAGTTTTGCTTTAACAAAATCCTTCAAAATAGCTCCGCACTGCCGGATTACACTTCGCCCCAATATTGCATGTGTCATGTCAATATCAAGGGTCGGCACAATATGAGCTTTGTGTATATATGTCGTTTTTTGGGGTAAATTTTTCATCACAAAGTAATGAACAAGCCGCTCCACTATGGGTTCATTTAAAAATCCTTGTTGGAATGCAATACTCTTTTTATAAGAAAAACGTCCATGCACATCTTTCTCGCCCTCATACTCTTCCATTCTGCTTAACAAAAAAAATGAAGCTCCCAGCCAGTCCGAATTAAAATCATTTGCCAAAATCTTATCCCAGTCAAAAACAAAATCTTCGTACATGCTGTCAGCAAAAAGGATGTTGCTTTGACTGCTACACAGCAACACGCCTTGCGAATTGAATATACTGTACTCATGCGGTGCGACATGGACATCCTCAACAAATTTTATGGCAATTTGATGCCATTGCTCAAAGAGTTGTATAGCAATATAGCGCAGCCTATTGCTTACTGTTTTACTATGAATTACAAGTATTGACAAGGGTTTCAACCGACATTGATTGTATTGCAAAGAAAAACAAAATGCGTATCGGAAACACTATATTTAAACAATATAAGTACTTATGAACTACGGGGCTATTTTATTCAAACATGAATAATAGTTATTTGTATTTTTTTAGCCAAAAAAAAGACCGGATGCATTGCAGTACGGTCTTTTCTAATATCAATAAATGATGTTTTCAGAACATGGCTTTTACATAGAAACGAATCATCACCGTTTCTCCGTCTTTCACATACAATGCCCTGATTTCTTTATTCTTAGGATCAAAAACATAATAATATTTATTCCCAACATCACTTGTTACTTCATAGGTGTACACATCATTTTTGGAATCATATTCCTTGCTATCCACATAGTAGGTAGATTTCATGTTTTCGATGGTGTGCGTGAACATTGTTTCTTTTTCGTTCATCACAAACATGGATGCTTCATCATAGCCTTTACAGTTAACAAATTTTTCGGTGTAGGAGTTCCAATCACAGTACTCGCGATAATAGCATGTGAAAGTTACCTGAGCTTTGAGTGCTGTTGCAAATGACATAAATGCAAAAACCAGCAGTAATAATTTCTTTTTCATAATATTATAATTGGGGGGTGTTTATTGGTTACAAAAGTGAATAATAGAGCGCAGCTTCACAATACGATATTCTGCGTATTTCAGTAAAATTTGAATATCAAGCTGCATTTTCAATTATTCAATTAGGTTGGATTTTTAATGCGCAAAAATAAATAAATTCCATAAACAAGCACTTTTTAAGGACAAATATTTCTAAAAAAATATTCGTCTCATATCCACGTAATTTCAGCCGTAATTGGCGACAACACCAACCACTCATAAAAATCAGCAGAAAATGGTTAAAACCATTGTAAATATATTCGTGCACATCCATAGCCCAAGGGCTATGATGAAAATGAAATAATTAAAACAATCAATTATGCCACATTCAATTAAATATGGATACACGCCATTTGGGCAGTGGTTGGCGACAACACTAACTACGGCTGAGGAGTACTTCTCCAAAATTGCCGTCTTCGATACTTCTTGCTGATGCAGGAAACTCAGCCTGACAATTTTTTGTGGTCGTGGTTGGTGTTATCACCAACCACAAACCCCACCGTAAAAAACCATCTAATATCCAAAATCTAAAACAAGCATTATTACAAAACTTTCACGATAGTATCTTCCAAAAAAAGTTGGGGAGTAGGTTTACATTTGGAGTGTTTGGAATATAGCTGAGTACAAACCGAAGTGTAACTTTTGGGGACAATACACATAAGACAACCTTGTATTTATAAATCCATTATTTTTGTCCATGAAATAAATCCTAACATTTATGAGACAAAGTCTGCTATTATTGATTGAATTGGCGAGATAAAGTGAAGGGTCTAAATTAGTTAGCTGCAACCCTAAAGAACAGACGACAGTGCAAAAATTAACGTACAGACAGACGACAAAAAAGCCCACCCACAAAATGGCACATTTGGTTTTTCCAGACACACGAGTCAACACTCTAACACCGTTGCAACCGAAAAACTTATCTTAATCGACTGAAAAAAGAATATAAAATTGCAAATGGAATTAAAAGAATTGAAACCAAGAAAGGCACTGAACAAAGCCTTTTTAAAAGTAAAACCTAACAGGACTGAAATTGAAGGTTTCAAGACCAATCTCATTACTTTACTCGACAGAACTAATGATACAGAAAGCGAAGAGTTTCATAAAAACCTTGTCATTGACTTTCTAAAGAAAACCTATTACGACCCAAACCATTTTATAAATACCAAAGGTCGAAACGACCTTGTTATTCATAACGGACAAAATGCAAACTCTACAGTTGGCGTAATCATTGAAGCTAAAAAGCCGACCAACAAAGCCGAGATGATTACAACAAATAAACTGAATGCAAAAGCGTTTCAGGAATTGGTTTTGTATTATTTACGTGAGAGAATTACACATAAAAACCTTGAAGTAAAACATTTGGTGGCGACCAACATCAACGAATGGTTCATTTATGACGCTACCCTGTTCGACAGACTTTTTGCTCAAAACAAAAATCTTGTAAAGCAATTCAATGATTTTGAAGGCGGACGCTTGGCAGACACCAAAACTGATTTTTTCTACAAACAAATTGCCGAGCCGTTTATTGACAGTATTACTTCTGAAATTGAATTTACCTACTTCAACATTCAGGACTTTCAAAAACCCTTACGAAATACAGACAAAACAGACGACAATTCGCTGATTGCTTTATTCAAATTGCTGTCGCCTGAGCATCTTTTAAAACTACCATTTACCAACGACAGCAACAGTCTTGACAAACGCTTTTACAGCGAGTTGTTGCACATTATCGGTTTAACTGAAACCAAAGAAGGAAGCAAAAAGCTGATTGACCGAAACAAAGCAGGTGAACGGCACACAGGAACAATCCTTGAAGATGCCATCATTCAGCTTGACAGTTTAGATAAATTAAGCCGATTGGAAAAGCCAAGCCAATTCGGCAGCACACAACAGGAAAGACTTTTTAATGTTGCCCTTGAACTTTCGATTACTTGGATAAATCGAATTTTATTTTTGAAGTTGTTGGAAGCACAACTCATCACTTATCACAAAGGCGACAAATCTTTTTCGTTTCTCAATCTTGACAATATCAAAAACTATGACGACCTGAACAGCTTGTTTTTTCAGGTATTGGCACGCAAATATGACGAGCGAAACGAAGATGTAAAAAAGGCGTTTGAAAAAGTGCCTTATCTCAATTCTTCGCTTTTCGAGCCAAGCGACATTGAACAGGTTACTTTGTTTATCAGCAACCTAAAAGACGATAAAACCATTCCGATTTTTTCGCAAACCGTGCTGAAAGACCAACAAGGCAAAAAACGGACTGGCAATATTTCCACGCTTCAATACTTGTTTGAGTTTTTAGATGCTTACGACTTTGGAGCCGAAGGCGGTGAAGAAATACAGGAAGACAATAAAACGCTTATAAATGCTTCGGTTCTCGGATTGATTTTCGAGAAAATAAACGGCTACAAAGACGGTTCTTTTTTCACTCCGGGTTTCATCACAATGTATATGTGCCGTGAAACCATTCGTAAAGCAGTTGTGCAGAAATTCAACGAAACCAAAAAATGGGACTGTACAACACTTGAAGAACTTTACGACAAAATTGAAGACCGAAAAGAAGCCAACAACATTGTAAACAGCATCAAAATTTGCGACCCTGCTGTCGGCTCTGGGCACTTTTTGGTTTCGGCACTCAATGAAATTATTGCCATCAAAAACGACTTGAAAATCCTACAAGACCGTGACGGAAAACGCTTGAAAGAATATCAGGTAGAAGTGGTAAATGATGAATTGATTGTAACAGACGAAGAAGGCGAACTTTTTGAATACAACCCAAGCAATAAGGAAAGCCAACGAATACAAGAAACACTTTTCCACGAAAAGCAAACCATAATTGAAAATTGCCTTTTCGGTGTGGACATCAATTCCAACTCCGTAAAAATTTGCCGTTTGCGTTTGTGGATTGAACTTTTGAAAAATGCGTATTACATAAGCTCCTCCCTAAAAAGCTCCTCCCCTTTTATAGGGGAGGTGTCCGAAGGACGGAGGGGTCAAGAACAATTAAATAACCTACCATATTTAAAAACCTTCCGCAAAGAACTCCGAAACAACCTTACCCCCGCAGAAGCCAAACTTTGGACATTGCTTAAAGGCAAACAAATGGGCGGAAGAAAATTCAGACGCCAACACAGCTTTGCCAATTATATTCTTGATTTTTATTGCCCAGAAGAACGCTTGGCTATAGAATTAGATGGACAAGGACATTTTGAAGCAAGTCAGGCTGAATACGATAGAGAAAGAGATTTGTTTTTAGAAGCTTATGGTATAAGGGTACTAAGGTTTGAAAACAAATGGGTGTGGGATAATCCGGAGGGGTTGCTGAATGAGGTTTGGGGTTATTTTGGGAAACAACCACCCCGTCCTGCGGACACCCAGGGTTGGATAAAACAAGAACCACCCCGCCCTTCGGGCACCCCTCCTTACAAAGGAGGGGAGCTTAAGGAGTTGCAAACACTTCCTAACATTGACATCAACATCAAATGCGGAAACTCTTTGGTGAGCCGTTTTGCCATTGATGCAGACCTGAAACAAGCCTTGAAAAAAAGTAAGTGGACAATTGACAGCTACCGAATAGCCGTTGATACCTACCGAAACGCTGAAAGCAAGGTGCAGAAAAGAGAAATGGAACGGTTGATTGCCGACATTAAATCGAATTTCAGAAGTGAAATTTCTATGAACGACCCCAAAGTAAAGAAGCTACAAAAACTTTCAGGCGACTTGTATCAAATGACCAACCAAGGGCAACTTTTTGAAATGAGTAAAAAGGAAAAAGCAGCTTGGAACAAAAAAGTGCAACAACTAACCGAAGAAACCAAAAAACTTGAAACCGAAATTGAAGAAATAAAAGCCAACAAGATTTTTGAAAACGCTTTTGAATGGCGTTTTGAATTTCCCGAAGTGCTGAATGATGATGGCGATTTTGTGGGTTTTGACGTGGTTATTGGAAATCCGCCTTATTTTTCATTATCCAAAGTAAAAGAACAATCAGAGTATTTTTCAAAAGCAAATTATGAAACGTATTCGAAAGGTGCAGACATCTATTGCTTATTCTAGGAATTAGGCGGCAATATTTTAAAGCCATTTGGTTTTTTAATTTACATTACTTCTAATTCTTGGTTAAGGGCAATTTATGGAGAGCTTCTCAAAAAATATTTCATTGAAAAATTACAGCCAATTGCATTAATAAATATTGAAGATGTTCAAATATTTGAAGAAGCTACCGTTGAATCAAATATTATTACCCTGCAAAAATCTGTCAATTCAAATCCGTTTCAAGTAGTCAATTTATCAAAAGACTATATTCTAGGTGATTCTTTAAATGAATATTTACATAAATACAGTTTTGAATTTATTCCACCTTCAACATCTGAATGGTTTATCGGGAATCAGTCAGTTGGAACTTTAAAAAGTAAAATCAAAAATGGTGCAAGACTATTGAAAGATTTTAATATTCGAATAAACTTTGGACTAAAAACAGGTTATAATGAAGCATTCATAATAGATGAAAACAAAAAGAGCGAATTAATAAAGACAGATGAAAAAAATGCTGAAATAATTAAACCAATAATACGTGGCAGAGATTTAAAAAAATACAGTTACACCTTTGAAAATATTTACTTGATAAATTCACATAATGGAATAAAATCAATTGGCTTAAAAAGGATTGAAACCGAAACCGAATACCCAACAATATACGAACACTTAAAAAGTTTTTCTCCTAAAGTTGAAAATCGTTCAGATATGGGAGATCATTGGTCAAATCTTAGAAACTGTGCCTATTTAGAAGATTTTGAAAAAGATAAAATAATATGGGGAGAAATTTCTGATAAACCAAAATTTGCTTTTGACGATGAAAAGTATTTTGCGGAAGCAACTACTTTCTTGATGACAGGTGAAAAACTGAAATTTCTTTTGGCTATATTAAATTCAAAAGTTTCAGAGTGGTATTTCAACCTAATTGGAACAACAACAGGAATGGGAACAAACAGATGGAAGAAATACAAAATTGAATTGTTGCCAATAAAAATTACTTCATCTGAACAAGAAAAAGAAATTGAGATTTTAGTAAACCAAATTTTAGCTATAAAAAAACAAAATCCATCAACCGACACAACGGACTTAGAAAACAAAATAGACCAATTAGTTTACCAGCTTTACGAGTTGACGGAAGAAGAAATAAAAATTGTTGAAAATGGATAAATCCATTGATGAAATATTGAATACATTTCATAGCCCACTAATTAATTCGTGAGCTATGAAAATACGAGGAATAACACAAAACCATTTCAACGGTTTGAATTAAACATGAAAACAATCAGAAAAAAATGGTTAAAACCATTGTAAATACATTCGCGCACATCCATAGCCCACGGTTTAAACCGTAGGCTATAAAAACACGGAATCCCATGAAAAACCGTTTTAACGGTTTGTAAATAAAAACAGGATATGCCACATTCATTCAATAAAATATGGATACACGCCATTTCAGCCGTGGTTGGTGTTGTCACCAACCACGACTAAGCAATATACATAAACATCCCCCTCATATCTAAGTAATTTTCTGCCCTATTTGCATAATCATTCATCCAAAGTTACTTTTGCATCCTCAAATAAAAATCATAAATGGAAATAGCAGTAGTAGGCACAGGTTATGTTGGGCTGGTATCAGGAACATGTTTTGCTGAATCAGGCAACAATGTTATCTGTGTTGATATAGACGAAAGGAAAGTGGAAAGTTTACGCAATGGTAAAATCACCATTTATGAACCCGGTTTAGAAATTTTGTTTCAACGAAATCTGAAAGAGAACAGACTTTCATTCACTACGGATTTAGCATCAGCCATAGAAAAAGCAGAAGTCATATTTCTGGCTCTACCTACCCCTCCGGGCGAAGACGGCTCTGCCGACTTGTCTTATGTTTTGGGAGTTGCTGAGCAACTTGGCAAAATCATAAAAAACTACAAAGTAATTGTGGACAAAAGTACAGTTCCGGTAGGTACTGCCGATAAAGTAACTTCCGCGATAGCTAAAAATGCAAGTGTTGATTTTGATGTTGTGAGCAATCCCGAATTTTTGCGCGAGGGTGTAGCAGTGGACGATTTCATGAAGCCCGATAGAGTAGTAATAGGAACAAGCAGTGAGAGGGCTAAAAAAATCATGGGTAATTTGTATGCCCCCTTTGTCCGTCAGGGAAATCCGGTTATTTATATGGATGAAAAATCTGCTGAATTAACCAAATATGCCGCCAACTCGTTTTTGGCAACAAAAATTTCTTTTATGAATGAAATCTCTCGCTTGTGCGATTTGCTGGGTGCAGATGTAGATATGGTTAGAATTGGTATTGGAACCGATAGCAGAATTGGCAAGCGATTCCTATTTCCCGGTATCGGATATGGAGGAAGTTGTTTCCCAAAAGATGTGAAGGCATTAATTAAATCAGCCAAAGACGTGCATTATGAGTTCAAAATTCTGAATGCAGTAGAGGAAGTAAATGAAGATCAGAAAGAAGTAATTCTGCCCAAAATGGAGCAGATATTTGGCAAAGATTGGTCGGGAAAAAAAATTGCATTATGGGGACTTGCATTTAAACCCAATACTGACGACATCAGAGAAGCTCCCGCTCTGGTTTTGATTGACCGCTTTCTGAAACTCAATGCAAGCGTTACTGCATACGACCCCGAAGCAATGGAAAATGTAAAAAGAATTGTTGGAAATAATATCACATTCGCGCACAACATGTATGAAGCTATCCAAAATGCTGACGTATTAGTAATAGCCACAGAATGGTCAGAATTCAGAAATCCTGACTTTGACCGCATCAAATCATCTTTGAAAAACCCGATTGTATTTGATGGCAGAAATGTTTTTGACATTGACAAAATGGAAGAACTCGGATTCAACTATTACTCAATTGGCAGACGCGATGTAATTTCACAAAATCAACCTTCAAAATGACTGAACAAAAAAGAGTTTTAATCACGGGTGCAGCAGGATTTCTCGGCTCTCACCTTTGCGATAGATTTATTACCGAAGGGTATCATGTAATCGGCATGGACAATCTGATTACAGGAGACTTACGCAATATTGAGCACTTATTTAAACTGGAGCACTTTGAATTTTACCACCATGATGTTTCCAAGTTTGTATATGTTCCCGGCAGATTGGATTATATCCTCCATTTTGCATCACCTGCCAGCCCTATAGATTATTTAAAAATCCCCATTCAAACATTAAAAGTGGGGTCATTGGGAACTCATAATCTATTGGGATTAGCAAAATCAAAGGGTTCGCGATTATTGATTGCTTCTACTTCTGAGGTATATGGCGACCCCATGGTTCATCCCCAAACCGAAGATTATTTTGGCAATGTAAATCCTGTGGGACCTCGCGGAGTTTATGATGAAGCCAAACGTTTTCAAGAAGCCATCACAATGGCATATCACACCTATCACGGACTTGAAACCCGTATTGTGCGAATATTTAACACCTACGGACCTCGCATGAGGCTAAATGATGGCAGAGTACTCCCTGCTTTTATTGGACAAGCCTTGCGAGGTGAAGATTTGACCGCATTTGGTGACGGAAGCCAAACACGCTCTTTCTGCTATGTGAGCGACTTGGTCGAGGGTATCTACAGGCTCCTTTTAAGCGATTATGCAAACCCTGTCAATATTGGCAACCCTGACGAAATTACCATCAATGATTTTGCACAAGAAATATTAGCTTTGACCGGTTCGAAAAATAAAATCATATATAAACCGCTTCCCGAAAACGACCCAAAACAACGCAGACCTGATATTTCTTTAGCAAACAAACTACTTGGCTGGACACCCAAAGTGCAAAGAGCAGAAGGTCTTAAATACACACTTGATTATTTTAAATCCCTGAGTAAGGAAGATTTATACAAGTCTGAACATAGATTTGACTAATACCGGTTTTTCTCTCTATGTATAGTACTTTAAGCGAAAATTTGAGACACTATATACAATGGTTATAAAAATAAAATACTTTCGCATGCAACATTTTTAACCTTGAAGTTGTCATAGGTAATGTTAAGCAATTATCTCATGAGATATAGAAAATCTTCAAATAAGAGCCGCACGTTTCAACCGTTGTCACTGATTATATGCTTGTTTGCACTTATTTTATTTCATCAAGCAAAAGCAGACCATGTGATGGGTTCAGACATTGTATGGAAATGTAAAGGCAATTATAAATATGATGTTTCCTTAATCTTTTACAGAGACTGTATGGGGATTGCAGTTTATGGTTCTAAGGCAATAAAAATCGAATGTTCCATGGGCGGCAGTGGCTCAACAACATTTAGTCTAAGCAATGTTTCAATCAGAGATGTTACACCGAGTTGTGCAGATGTAAAAGGACCTTGTACTCCAACAAATACTGCCTATACCGGTAAAGGAACTGAAGAACATATTTTTACCGGTACAATAGATTTTAATGCAGGCGAATTAAAAAGATTGCGAGATGCGGGATGCTGCCGTTTCAGATTTGTTTTTAATGAATGTTGTCGCAGCGATTATATCACGACCGGTGGTTCTTGGAACGACTTTACTACTGACGCTGAGATTGATATCTGCAACATTGACAAATCCATCAAAAAATATTGCGATGACAGCCCCAGTTTAAGAAACCCTCCGATTAGTTTTATTTGTTGTAACCAAGAGTTTTACTTTAACAACGGAGTCATTGACGCAGACGGTGATTCTTTATCATTCTCTTTAGTAATGTGCCAACAACAAGTGGGTGTCAGTGTTAAATACGATGCTCCATTTAACCCTACTACATGGCCCATGACCGGATTTTGTAAAAAAACAGTCCCTTGCAATTGCAGAACCGGAACCAAAACCAGACCTACCGAAGGAATCTGTTTTGACCCTGAAACCGGAGATTTATCTTTTCTCCCCGTTAATTGCGATGAGTCAGGAATACTTTGTATCAAAATGGAACAATTCAGATTAGATTCAACTGCTTCCAAATGGCTCTACATTGGATACACTAAGAGGGACATGCAAATAAGGGTTGTCACTTGCAGCGAAAATAATGCGCCATATTTAAGCAACCTTGCGAATACAGCAGTTTGTGAAGGAGATAAAATCTGTATGACCATAACAGCCGAGGACGAAGAGTTTTCCGGCAGCAGCGGCAATCAGCCTTGGAAAGACACCATTGATTTATCATGGAATAATGGATTACCCGGTGCTACTTTCAATGTCGGGAGTCCATATTTTACATTTAAAAATGGGGTTACCACAGCTGTACGGGATGTTGAAATCTGTTGGCAAACTAAGGTTGGTGACGGCAGGGAGGCACCCTACCTGTTTTCTGTTACAGGAAGAGATAAGGCTTGCCCTCGCAATGCCGTAGCTTCCAGAGGCTACTCACTAAGAGTCAAAAGGCGTGCTTATGCTGAGAGAAAATTAACGGAAGGTGATTGCGGAAAATGGCAATTAGAAAGTGTTCCCGAAGACACATTCTGGTACAAAGGCGTTTATCAACACCAATGGGAGATCAGAGACTCTACAAACTCCGGGGTGCCAATATTCAGATCTTTAAAACAAAAAGACAGTCTGCAATTTGTGCAGGGCGGAAAATATATTATCACATACACCATCAACAACCCGCCTTTGAATTGCCCGTCCGAATATTCTGACACCATTATTGTGCCTGAACTATTACGGGCTATTGTACCCGCTGACACCTTTGTTTGTGAAGGCGATACAGTTCAGATTCCTTTGAAAATAATGTATGGAACAGGTCCCTTTAAAGTGCAATGGGACAATCCGCTCAAAACTAAAAACCCTAAAGACAGTCTGATGTTCTTGCGGGTGGGCACGAATACGGACAGAAATGTTTCTGCCAATGTTACGGATGCAAAGGGTTGCTTATCTTCTGATACTACTTTTATTCTTGCCGTACCTAACCCACGACCTGACTTGGGTCCTGACCAACGGATATGCAGTTACGATACATTGTTTTTAAGCTCTAACTATAAAGATGACGGAAACTATAAATTCTATTGGAGCAGGTCGCAGATTAATGGGGATTCGCTGCATGATATTTGGCTGAATACGCCCGGAAAAATCGTGCATAATGTGATTGACACCTTGGGATGTTGGGGCACTGACACTATGGAGCTTTTTGTCAATGAAAAAGTCATTGCTGATGCCGGTGGCGATAAGTTTATCTGTATCAGAAGCAATTATCCTATCAACAACGACACACTCAAGTTTGTTGCCGGAAGAACACCTACTAAATATCCCGGTAGTTTCCGCTGGAGCAAACTCTCCGATTTAGGAAATGCTACCATATCATCCGACAGCGTCTTTTCGCAATCTTATCCAAGTGTGGATAGTATCTTCTACGAACTGTATGTTACTGTTACTCAATCCGATGTAACTTGTGTCAATGCTGATACAATTAATATCAGAATATTGCCACTGCCTATCATTACCTTTAAACCTATGGACCCCAAATGTTTTGATTATGGCAGAATTAATCTAAAAAGCCCTGCAGGTCCTGATGCCAAACCGGATTGGGTGAAATTCTCACATAAAAAACCGGGAATTGTAAACAGTGGTCTCTTCTTTGAAACAGACAGCTTCCCTGACGGTACAAAACCTTTTGAATGGGTAAGAGCGGACGGACAAGATGTCTTCGGCTGCTATAATATCGACTCATTCAAGGTGGTAATTAACCCCAACCCTAAGATTGCTCTCGACAGCGGAATGTTCTGTCAGAATGCTGACTTTGGTGATTGGGTACCCTCTGCGCCCAAAGGAAGTTTGGTTTCTATTATTCCTTTGATGAGAGAAAACGGGGTCATTAAACAATTATCCTCAGGAGCTAAGCCCGTTTGGAGAATACTGGATGCTCCCCCTCTGATTTCCCCTGCAAATTATGACAACCTGCTCGTGCCTTTCGGGTCAAATCCGGACAACAGAGCTTTGGATGCAGGTCCTGTTGGAAATAAAAACAAACTCGGATGGTATAAAGTAGAGTTATGTGCTACAAACATGCTCACAAACTGCCAATCTTGTGACACCACTTTTATCGAAATCGTGGAATTACCTCATATCGAGTTTACTACTATTCCTAATCAGTGCGTTAACTTTGACACACTTAACCTGAACAACTATGTAAACCTGAAAAACGGACGATGGTTTACAAAATCAGGACCGCCTAACTATCAGCAATGGGTCGCTGACTCCTCTAAGTTCTTGCCTTTTAAAGGTCCCGGCTTCTTTGACCTCAAATTCGTTCACACTGCAAGCGGTTGTTATGTGGCTGACAGCACTACCATCAACGTAAGCTCATTGCCTGTGGTAAGATTGGATACATTCAGTTTAATTTGTAATACTGCCGGTAATAGACCGCTCAAGAGCATCATCCCGGCTAACCCCGGTGCTGATGGCAAGTGGTTTGGGTTTGGCGTGAAAAATTCCGGAAATGACTATTATTTTGACCCGGCTGAATCACCTGCTACAAAGCAGTATGAAGGTCCTTATGAACTCTCTTTCAAATATACACACCCTATTACCGGATGTGCTAATGCTGATACCTTTAAGGTTAGAGTGCAATCGCAACCGGAACTCAATATCTCAAATCCTAAACCATTCGAACAGTGCGAATTCATCCCGTTTGAGTTGAAGAGTGTCATGAAATTTGCCAACTCTATCACTTGGACACATGACGGGGATGGATCTTTCAATGATAACAAAGCGCTTGAACCTATTTATACGCACGGAACTACAGACACAACAACCGGGCAAGTATTTGTAAGGGTCGAAACCGATGCGGTTGGGGTGTGTCCACAGGTCAGAGACAGCATATTGCTCCTGATTAGACCTTACCCGCAGTTCGATTTCTCCGGTACGCCTCTGCAAGGTTGTCAACCGCTGACCGTGGATTTTCAATCTACACTGCTCAAACCTAAAGATGGCGATGTTACTTATTTCTGGGAACTGGATTCGCAAATCAGAACTTCTACAGACCCCAACCCTAGCGGAATTGTCTATAAGGATGCCGGTGATTATAATGTAAAATTAGTAGTGAAAAATAATAAAGCAGGCTGTGAATCTGATTCTATCAGATTGGATTATGTAAATGTATATCCTAATCCAAAGGCTGCTTTCAAAACCACTCCTTCTTATTTTACTACGGTCGCTATCCCTCGTTTCAGAATGAAAAACCTTAGTGCTATTGAGTTTGGCTCTATGAATTATGTCTGGGACTTCGGAGTGGGCAATAACGAGGATACTTCTACCAAAACAAATCCGGAATTCTTCTATCCACAAGATACTGCAAGCTATCTAATCAAACTATGGGTTACTTCCGACAAAGGCTGTAAGGATTCTACCGAGCAATGGGTGAAAATTGGACCGGACGTTACTGTATATATCCCCAACGCGTTCAGTCCCAATGGTTCAGGACCACACCTCAACAACAGATTCTTCGTTATTGCACAGGGTATTATCGCCTTTGACGTGAAACTCTATAACAGATGGGGTGAAAAACTCTATGAATCTAACGACCTGAACGAAGGTTGGGATGGTAAGTTCAATGGCGTGGATTGCAAACAGGATGTCTATACTTACTTGGTCAAAGTAACAGGTTTTGACGGTAAAGACTATGTGTATAAAGGAACGTTGACATTATTGAGATAAGCATTTTCACAGTAAAACCGGCTTTCCCTGCACCATAGATTTACTTTATATTTGAGCCCTGATTTTTATCTATTTTAATCCAAAATGTATATTTCAGCGACAAACCCACGCAACAACAATCGCCCTTTAATTCTGTGGCTCTACTCCGGATGTTTTTTAGTTTTTGCAATGGTGATTATTGGCGGAATTACACGTTTAACGGGTTCGGGACTTTCTATAACCGAATGGAATGTAGTAACCGGAACACTTCCCCCCATGAACGAAGCAAAATGGCAGGAAGAATTTTTGAAATACCAACAAATTCCCCAGTTTAAACTCTTAAACTCAGATTTTACACTTAGTGATTTCAAAAGTATTTATTGGTGGGAATACCTACACCGTCTCATAGGCAGGCTCATGGGTTTTGCCTTTATTGTTCCATTTTTATATTTTTTCTTTAAAAAACAAATTAGCCGCAAGCTTCTACCCAAACTTTTGTTCATCTTGGCATTGGGCGCTTGGCAAGGTTTCTTAGGTTGGTATATGGTAAAAAGTGGCTTGGTAAACAATACGCATGTAAGCCATTATCGACTTGCCATACATCTTACCAATGCCTTTATCACTTTTGGGTATATCTATTGGGTAACATTGGGTTTAAAGTCAGAGTATGAACCCACCCAAAATCAAGCCTCAACAAGTATCAAAAGGCTCAGTTATATTACATTCGCAGTATTAATCATACAGATTATTTATGGAGCATTTGTGGCAGGTACACATGCAGGATTCATGTATAACACTTGGCCCAAGATGGGAGATGTTTGGATAGCGCCTAATATTGGCGAAACATTGGCAAACAACGGACTCATTAGCTTGGTTGACAACCCTTTATCTGTACAGTTTATTCACAGAACGGTTGCATTAATTTTATTTGGTTTGATAATTTATATTTGGAGTATGAGAAAAAAACAATCTTGGAAACTCAACCCAACACAAATAGGTGCAATCAACATTTCCACGCTATTTATTTTAATTCAAGTATTATTAGGCATTTTTACGCTATTGTTTAGAGTGCCTGTATGGCTGGGCGTAACGCATCAAGCAATGGCGTTTTTGATTTTTGCTGCTATGCTATACCAAGTTTATCAAATGTTGCATATTGAAAAGAGGTAATTATCTTTCATCAAATTGCACTTTCAAAATTTGACTTATATACTTACTTTTGCACTCTTGAATCACGAATCATGAATAGCCCTAAAGCAAACAAACTTATCCAAAAGATAATATCGGAAGTAAAAAAGAATGGCATTGATGCTGAATCGCTTGTACCTCAACTACACGAACTTCGGGAACTTGCTAAATTGGAACACGACCCTGTTGTCATTCGTGGTATTCGCATGGCTTATGAGCACTTGGAAAACAATGGTGCTT
This sequence comes from Bacteroidota bacterium, assembly GCA_023957335.1. Taxonomy (NCBI): domain Bacteria; kingdom Pseudomonadati; phylum Bacteroidota; species Bacteroidota bacterium. The sequence continues at coordinate 68,334 of JAMLHC010000003.1, forward strand.
GGGAATATCCCGTAATTAAACCCGAAGAAGACGAAAATGAAAATCCTATAGAAGATGAAGGATATACTGCCGAGGAACACTTTGAGACTTTAATGTCTATGCTGGAAAAATCTGACAACAAATACAACAGAGACGAACTACGTGTTGTTGCTAATGAATTGAACGATTTCTAAAAATCGGTTAATCCTTTTCCAAATTTTATTTAAAACAACTTTATGTCAATCTGCATGCAATATAAAAAGTTTATATTGTTTGCTGTAATCTTTTTCCCCCTAATCCTAAATGCACAAGAATGTCGAATCACATTGACAGGCATCGTTTTAGATGGTTCGGACGGGAACCCATTAGAGTTTACGGTTGTAAAAGAAAAAAACAATTTATTTAAAACCACCACAGACAAAGAAGGCAAATTTTCAATTTTGGGAATCTGTGCCGGCACCTATATCCTCCACTTTGAGCATCTTGTTTGCGAGCATCTCGACATTGAATTGAGGATTACACAAGATACCTTTGTTACAGTTACACTGCCTCACTCTCAGCACAATCTATCGACAGTCTTTATTAGTGGCAACAGAAATTTACAGTTAAGTCCCGTATCAAAGCTAAGCCCTGCGCAATTGCAAACTCAGCAAGGAAATTCTATTGGAGATATCATGGGAGGTTTGTCCGGTGTCAATATTCTAAACACCGGTGGCACGATATCTAAGCCCATGATTAATGGCATGTATGGCTATAGAATACTGATTATAAACAACGGTATCCGTCAAGAAGGGCAGAATTGGGGTCAGGAACATGCTCCGGAGATAGATCCTTTTTTGACAAAAGATATAGAACTCATAAGGGGCGCATCCACACTCCAATATGGGCATGATGCTATTGGCGGAGTTATTACAGTAAACCCCTCCTCCATTTTTAATTATAGACAAAATATCATCTCCGGCTCAGTCAATACAGGGCTGGAAACCAATGGACGAGGAGGCTATTTATCGACAAATGTGGGCGGCAGATTTTTTTCAAAAGTTCCGCTTTATTGGAGGCTTCAAGGCAGTCTGAAAAATCAGGGAAACTTGCAAACGCCCAAGTATTTTATTGACAATACCGGATATAGCGAACAAAATATGTCAGCCAGCATAGGTACACATATAGGAAGGTTAACAACTGACTTATTTTACAGTCGATTTAACAATAATTTTGGAGTGTATTCGGGTGCTGAAATGGAAGACTCTGCATCGTATCAGGATGTGATTAACGGGCGTGTGCAACCAATTGACAATGGATTTACTTACAAAATAACCCAACCCCGACAAGAATCCATTCATGACATGTTGAAAGCAAGAATATTTTTCAAAATACGTGAACATGAATACCTCAAATTTATATGGGCTGCACAATACAATCAACGCAAGGAGTTTGATGAACATTCCTTGAACCCAAATGAACCGGAAACAGAGTATCAGATTCTGACACATAGCGGAGATTTATTGTGGGAAAAAGAGAACAAGCGCAATATTAACCACAGGCTTGGTTTAAACGTAATCTATCAGCAAAACCATTATGGCGGAGAATATTTCATCCCTGATTATTTGAATCAAGGTGTGGGTGCATTTTATTGTATAGAAAAAGAATGGAATAATCTTAGTTTAAGCGGTTCCGCACGGTTTGATTACAAAGATTTAGCAGCACAGTATATGATAGCAGATGATTCTTTTACAAGTGTTCAGCGCAATTTCTTTCATTCTGCTTTTGCACTATCAAGCATATATCAGCCTATAAAAAACCTCAACATTTCATTGAACCTGCTTCAAAATTGGCGACCACCCGCACCCAACGAGCTTTACAGCAAAGGCATGCACCACGGATTAGCCTCTTACGAGGAAGGTAATCCGAATTTGAATTCTGAAATTTCTCATAAAGCAGAATGTGAAATTACATGGGTTGTAAGTAACAAGTGGCAAGCGGTAACAAATTTCTTTGTTCAAGATATCAGCGGATATATTACACTGATACCTGACCATGAACCCAAGATTACACCACACGGCAATCTTCTCTCTTTCCACTATGAACAGACCCGTGCAGTATTCAAAGGATTGAATCTGCAATTTTATTGGAAACCCACGCCTTTTTTCTCTATTGAACAAAAGAGTTCTATGCTTTGGGCTACGGACATAACTCAGCACACTTTTCTCCCTTTAATTCCTCCTTTTCAGTTCACGATTGAACCCGAATACACATACAAAAAACTGAAATTTAAACTCAATGGAAAATATGTAGCACATCAATTCAGGTTTGACCCTGCAAGTGATATTATGCCTGCACCGGATGCCTACTTTTTACTTGGGGCAGAAATCACCGGCAAATACAAGTTTGAAAAGCAAGAATTGAGTTATTTTGTTCGCGGCTCAAATCTTACAAATCGTAGTTATCGCGATTATCTTGACCGTTTTCGTTATTTTATTGACAAACCCGGATGGAGTCTGGGCATAGGTTTAGGGTATCTTTTCTAAATCAGATTTATTTAACTTTGACAAGTATTCCATTTGGGGCTTTGAGCACTCCAAATGAAGTAGCCGCAATCCCTTTGCCATGCAGAAACAATTCAAACTCATCCACAGCACTTTCTTCGACTGCTACCATTAGTCCTCCGCTGGTTTGCGGATCTGCTAAAATATATTTCTCTCTTTCCGAAATTTCTGAGACTTTGTGTCCATAGCTTTTCCAATTCCTGTTTGTACCTCCGGGAATACAGCCAAGTTCAAGATATTTTTGTAGTGAATGAATGACAGGCACTTTGTCAAATTCAATCTCAGCAGACACACCGCTGCCTTCACACATCTCAACAAGGTGTCCAAGCAGCCCGAAACCGGTAACATCAGTCATGGCTTTTATCGCTTTCATTTTGCCAAATTCTTCTCCCAACACATTCAAAGTCGTCATACTTTGCAGCATCATTTGCGCGTCTTCGGGTGCAAGTAAGCCTTTCTTTTGAGCCGTTGACAAAACACCAATCCCCAAGGGTTTGGTAAGATATAAACGACAACCTTGTATTGCGGTTGAATTCCGTTTTAGGTGCTCAATCTTACCAATTCCATTGACTGCTAATCCAAAAATAGGTTCGGGACTATCAATGCTGTGTCCACCGGCAATGGAGATTCCTGCTTGAGCACAAATGTTACGCGCTCCTTCCAACACCTCTTGAGCCACTTCGGGAGCCAATTTATCAAGAGGCCAACCCAGTATAGCGATTGCTACCAAAGGCTTTCCGCCCATTGCATAGACATCACTGATAGCGTTTGTTGCGGCAACTCTACCGAAATCATAGGCATCATCCACAATGGGCATAAAGAAATCCGTAGTGGAAATAAGTGCCGTTCCATCGCCCATATCAATTACAGCAGCATCATCCCGCTCAGTATTGCCCACCAACAAGCGCGAATCAAAAAGTTTATTTTTAGTATGCAAGATGGTGTCAAGTATGGCAGGGCTAATCTTGCAACCGCAGCCTGCACCATGCGAATATTGTGTTAGTTTAATTATTTCTTTCATATAAGGTTAGTGGGGTACATGTAAGGAATTAACATTTGCAAAAGCAATTATTTTTTGGGCAACATTTTGCGCATTATCAAAATCCATTTTTAACGAAAAACAGTTACTTGCTTCACGCTTCGCAAGCCCGTTGGCATAAGTCTTATCATAGTAATTTAATACAATCCTGATGAAATCTTCCATTCTGTTGTCCTGTATTGCTGTAATGGCGTCTTGGGTTTGTTCCGGTCCCAGCCTTTTTTGGATTTTTTGCGTGGATTGAATCAAAAAATCTTTATCAAGGATTCCATATTCTTCTGTTAGAAATTGTATTCTCTGTTCTTTGTCAATCATGACTTCTACCAGTGTTGAAGTTCTAATTTGTCTGAAAATATTAGGCGGAATGGCAATCCTGCCTATGAGAGAACTTTCATTTTCCATCCAAATTTTGCGCTTATTATCCATGGCAAACAATTGTGTTGCCAAAATATTTTCAAACATTTCTTGCGAAGGTTGCACAAATTTATTCAGACTTCCGTATGCAGAGCCTAAATGTTGGGCAATACCTTCCAAATCCACTATTTGCTCACCTTGAGAAGCCATTGCATTGAGGATATCAGTTTTGTGAGAACCTGTTTTTCCGCCTAAAACACACACCGAATACTCCTTTTCAAACTGTTGTAAAACCCAATTTCTGTAACTTTTATATCCTCCTTCTAACACGGTTACATCAAAACCATAAAAATCAAGTGCCCAAGCCATTGCCCCACTTCTCATTCCGCCTCTCCAGCAATGAACAAATATTATTTTTTCGGGTGCATATTGCAGTGCCTTTTCAATAAAAGAACTCCATTTGGGACCAGTAAAATCAAAACCCAGCAGAATAGCTGCTTCTCTGCCCTTTTGTTTGTATGTTGTGCCCACCTGTACTCGTTCTTCATCAGAGAAAATGGGCAGGTTGATTGCTTGCGGAATATGTGCATGATTAAATTCCGAAGGGGTTCTCACATCAAAAACAGGAAGTGTATTTTTTTGATTTATAAAGTTACCAATTTCAATTCGTTTAATCATTCCGTAACAGAGTCGCAAATTTAAGGCAGACTCAGAGAAAAAATTCTAATCTACAAGAAGATGTATCCGTAGGAATAAAGTACACAACTCAAACCGAGATAAACACAATTCAGTAACTTTGCAGAGCAAAAAAGATGACATTAGCTTGGTCAGAAATATTGTTACGATTACTTTTAGCTTCTTTGTTGGGGGCGTTGGTAGGGCTGGAACGTGAACGCAAAAACTGGTCTGCCGGATTGCGCACACACACAATGGTAGCATTAGGCTCATGTTTGGTGATGGTTGTATCCGCATTTGGATTTTCGGATGTATTGGGCACTCCGAATGTCGTATTAGACCCCTCACGTGTAGCCTCACAAGTTATCAGTGGTATTGGGTTCATCGGTGCCGGAACAATTTTATTTTTGAAACAGGGCATCATCAGAGGGCTCACTACCGCAGCCGGACTTTGGACCGTGGCTGCTATTGGATTGGCAACCGGAGGAGGAATGTATTTTGCTGCCGGTGCTACTACCTTTATTGCATTGATAGTTTTATGGGGTATGCAAAGATTTGAACAACTGTATTTTAAGAAAGCTAAGCGCATTAATTTAAGCATTATTACACTCCCTGATCCCACAGACACAGAAATGCTAAAAAAGCTTTTGAATTCAGAGCACAATTCCATCCATTCTTTTGCCTTTGAAAAAGCAGATACTGCTTACACCTATTTAATTGAATTGGAAAATAATGAGTTTAGCAAAATCGAAGATTTAATAAAAGAACTTGAAAATAATCCTTCAGTAAAAGAAGTTACGTGGACTAAGTAAGATTCTGATAGAGCCGGAGAATAATAGGCATCACATCAAACATTCTACAATTACTCTCTGATATAGACAGCATCGGGAAACATTTGATAAGTCTTTTCAGTCGGAAAGCCCCTTTCATCCAAGCCCAGCGAATCTCGATAAAACTCAAAAGTATGTTCCGGTAAGCGACTCAAGTAACCTCCCATCAGGGTTTTGCCGTGTATGGTTTGATAATACAACTGATTACTGTTGAAATAGCCCCATCCTTTTATCCCGTCTCTTAACCCTGTGGGAACGGGAATCACAAGTTTAGCATCTGAATTCTTCACCTCATATACCCACGCAGGAACGTCTTTGGCAGACATCGTTGCATAGGTTTTGGGATAATATTCTATAAACAATACTGAGAGCAGGATGGCAAAGAAATAATCAGACTTGGGCATATTTTTGAAAAAATTCACAATGATAAGCGGCAAAAACAAACATACCATCAGCACAAATCTTGGCGGGACGTGAATATGGTTGACAAAGGGAATAAAATGCAAAGCTGCGGTGGGCATATTGAATAGAAAAATATTAAAAATCTTTACGGCAGGCAAACAAATAGCCATGAATACTAAAGTCATAAAAGTACTCATAGAAAATCGAAACTCCTTTTGTCCTGATTTATACCACACATAAAAGAGCAGCAAAATCAGTGACCAACCTAAAAACATTTCATATTCAACACTCCCCTTCTCAGGATGAAAACTGTCTTTGAAATTTTGCAACCATTCTCCTCCAAACCAAAGACTGTTGAGCGAAGGCACAAAGAAATCAATCAAATTACCACCCAACCAAAATGCTCCATTATCGTCAAGAAATAGTTTAGCTTGTTGAATCAGAATATGAAAAATGACAAAAAGAGCTAATAGTTTCAGCAGATTTTTCCATGTCATGCTAAATGTTTTGCCGGCAATCCATGCGTTGTAAGCCCACACTATGCCAACGTAATACAACATAAAAAAGGTAGTATAATAATCACTCAGCAACCCAATCACTCCCAGCAAAAAACAAACAAGCACCCATTGAACATGAGTCTTTTTGGGCAGGAACTTTCCTTGTTCAAACTCAAATGCTTTGTTGAAATTCAAAACAAAGAATGGAATTACCGCAGTCAGCATCAAATTATAATGCGAAACTAAATGTGAAATTTTGTAGGGTGCAAAAGCAAAAATAAACCCTCCCAACAGACTGCCCCAAAATGATTCTGTAAATCTGTATGTAAGAAAAAAAGCACCCAATCCTGATAGCGCAAAACTCAGTAACAATGCGATATTGATAGAGAGGATGGGGTTGTCAATAATCAGATTGAAAATAGAAACAATGGTAATATTGGAATTCATGATGGTATTTCCACCCAGCGGGAAAAGTTGTCTTTGTGTATAAAACAAAGGCTCTCCTTTTTTGAAAGCTTCATGAAAATTATAAACATTCCAAACGAAAGCGGGCGAATCTCCATCTTTGGGAGGACTTATAAATGATCCTGCAAAATCTTGTAAAAGAGGAAAAGTATAAGTCAGATAAGCAGTTGCATAGAGCACAAGTGCCAATACAGCCCACTTGAACCTTGGCAAATCGTACAGAAAACCAAAATGCTGATTAAAAGGTGCTTGTTTCATAGACCTTTATACTATGTTTATATGACGTTTCCGCCACTTAGGGTATATTCTTTACTACCTCAAAAAGCTCAGTATTTTCTCAACACTTTCTTTGGCGTCTCCATACAGCATATCGGTGTTATTCTTGTAGAACAACGGATTTTCGACACCTGCATATCCCACAGACATCGAGCGCTTCATCACAATCACTTTCTCTGCTTTCCAAGCTTCAATCACCGGCATTCCAAAAATCGGACTTGAAGGGTCATCCTGTGCACCTGGATTGACAACATCATTTGCTCCAATGACCATCACCACATCAGTATCCGGCAAATCTTCATTAATTTCGTCCATTTCGAGCACAATGTCATAAGGCACACTGGCTTCCGCCAACAACACATTCATGTGACCGGGCAAACGTCCTGCCACAGGGTGAATAGCAAAGCGCACTTCCTTACCTTCCTTTCTAAGAATATCAACCATTTCGCGGATTGGATACTGTGCTTTAGCTACAGCCATACCATATCCAGGAACAATGACTACAGATTTAGCCTCTTTCAACAGTTCCGCAGTTTCTTCATGCGTGATCGAAGTAACTTCACCTTCTATCACTTGGTCAGAACCCTTGACAGGTGTATCGCCAAAACCACCGAAAATTACGGATAAAAAAGAACGGTTCATAGCTTCGCACATAATGATAGAGAGAATGGCACCTGAACTTCCAACCAAAGCACCGGTTACAATCAACAAATCATTACTCAACATAAACCCTGCTGCGGCTGCCGCCCAGCCTGAATAAGAGTTGAGCATAGAAACCACCACCGGCATATCTGCTCCTCCGATTGCCATAACCAGCATTACACCAATAAAGAAAGCAATAGCGGTCATAACAAGGAGATAAATCAAACCTGAGGTTCCGGGTGCTTGAACAAACAATACACCTAAAACAACCGAAATAAGTACAAGAATGATATTGACTGCATGTCTGCCGGGATATAATAGGGGCTTGCTTCGGATTTTACCATCTAATTTACCCCAAGCGATAATAGAACCTGTAAAAGTAATAGCACCAATAAATACCCCCACAAACACTTCTATCAAATGTACTGTATCAGCACCTTCGTGATAAGACCCAAAACCCACCAAAACCGCAGCAAGACCAACAAAACTATGTAGGATTGCCACAAGCTGAGGCATTGCGGTCATTTCCACCTTACGTGCCAGCATAACTCCAATAACACTTGCTATTGCTACAGAAATAAGTATATAAACATGCCCTTGAACCCGGGTATCCAATACGGTAGCCAAAACGGCTATAATCATCCCGACAATTCCGAACATAATTCCTCTTTTGGCTGACTCCTGTGAAGACAACCCTCCCAGACTTAGGATAAACAAGATACTTGCGAACAAGTAGGCAGCGGTTTGAATATTTGCAAAATTCTCCATAAACTCTCTCTAATTTTATTTTTTAAACATTTTTAACATACGTTGGGTTACGAAGAAACCTCCGACAATATTGATACTTGCAACCAAAATAGCAAAGAAGGCTACAATGGTAACGGGGTTAGAAAAATCATCCGTTACCTGAAGCAAGCCACCAATTACAATAATACCACTGATAGCATTGGTAATCGCCATTAAAGGTGTGTGTAAGGCATGGGTAACATTCCAAATCAAATTCCAACCTACAAAAACAGCCAACACAAACACTGTGAAATGCTGCATAAACTGTGCTTCGGCAAATTGTCCCACAAAAAACAACAAAGCACCTACAACCCCTAACTGAATAAATAAATTGGTTGTTTTCTTTTTAACCTTTTGGGCTTCCTCTGCTCTGATTTCATCCACCGATTTTTCTTTGATTTCCACTTTGGGTTTTTGTGGACTTACGGGCAATGGCGCAGGAGGCCAGTTAATCATCCCGTCATGCGTAACCATCGCTCTTGATACAACGGCATCTTCAAAATCAATCTTGAATTTTTCAGCCTTACCCATATCATCAAGCAGGTGACAAAGGTTGTTTCCATATAGCTGTGATGCTTGGGCAGGTAGTTGATCTAATTTACCAACGATAATAACCCCATTGTCTGTGGTAAATACCTCTCCGTTTTTTGTAAAAACACAGTTTCCGCCAGTAGAAGCCGCAAGGTCAACAATGACAGAGCCGGGCTTCATGGCAGCAACGTGATAATCCAAAATTAATTTAGGAGCTTCTTTGCCCGGTATTTGGGCGGTGGTAATAATAATATCAACCTGTTTGGCTTGTTCAAGAAAGAGTTTCATTTCTGCTTCAATAAACTCCTTACTCATTACTTTGGAATATCCTGAGGAGGTTGCACCGTCTTCATCAATTTCGACAGTCAAAAACTGTGCACCCATTGACTCAATTTGCTCAGCTACTTCCTTTCTTGTATCAAATGCCCTGACGATTGCACCCAAAGAATTAGCAGCACCAATAGCAGCAAGACCTGCAACACCTGCCCCCACTACCAATACTTTGGCGGGCTCGACTTTGCCGGCTGCGGTTATTTGTCCGTTTAGAAATCGCCCAAAGTGATATGCACCTTCAATTACAGCCCTGTATCCTGCGATGTTTGCCATAGAAGACAATACATCCATTTTTTGCGCTCTCGAAATACGCGGAATAGCATCCATAGCCACTGCATTCACTTTCTGGTCAGCAAGTTTTTGCAGCAAATCTTGATTGCGTGCAGGCCACAAATAACTAAGTAATACCAAGCCTTCTTTCATTTGGCTCACTTCTGTTGCGGTAGGTTCAAGCACTTTGAGGACAATATCACTTTCTGCATATATTTCCTTTGCCGTGTTCACAATGTGTGCACCTGATTCTTCAAATTCTTGATCTGAAAAATTGGATTTTAAACCGGCACCTTTTTCAATGTACACATCAAAGCCTTGCTTCATCAACCTTTTGACCGTTTTGGGAGTGGCTGCGACCCTTGATTCGTCAAGGTTTAACTCCTTTGGGATTCCGACTTTCATATTTTTATTCAATTCTATCTTATTAATAATCAGATATATAAATGCTATATCCTTTATTTAGCGTGCGCAAATATAAGAGATTAATAGCTTAGAATTGTGGCTGCTATTCTGTTTTAGAAATTAAGCAAAATCAAACTGACCGATTATACCTGCTCCTTGAATACCCATTTTTTGAACCGATTGTCAAGCAACATAAACACCCAAGCAAGTCCAAATCCGACTGCCACATATACAAAACTTAAAGCAGTAGTAAAGTAAATAGAATGTATTCTTTCGGCTAATGCTACAAAAGAAGATCTAATAATGGGATGAATGACAAAGAAATGAAAGGACAGAACACCGCATATTGTTAATATTTTATTGACTTTCCATTGTTTGTTCCTTATAAAAATTACAAATAGAAAAATTAAAACAGCAGCTGAGAGATGTGTAAATTTCCAAATCACAAAATTCCCTTGCCCATATAGCAGACAAAACAAAGCCGGAATGAACAAAAACCGGGGCAGTTTTAACTCATTTTTAGAACCCAGAAAAACTCCCAAACCAAATATTGGAAGCTGATATAGAGCGCTTGCATAGTAGTTTTCATTTGTAAGAAAAATCCCCGTATGAGGCAGAACAAACAACACCCCCAACAGCGACCAAAACAAAACATTCAAATTCTTTTTCAGTAAAAATAAAAGTAGAGGAAACAGAGCATATAATTGAAAAATAAGTCCAAAAAACCACCAAGGTCCATACAAAGCAAATAACATTTTGGAATTGAATGGTGAAAGCAAACTCAGTTTCCAAAACACGCTCTCCCAAAGTTCGCTTTGTGTTGTATATCTATGAAACAACAGCGCAATAATAACAGCAATCACAACCCCTAAGAAAAAAGTAGGATAAATCTTTTTGAGTCTGGAAAGGTAGAATTGGGACAAGCGAATTGTCTTGTTTTTGAACCCCATGGCGAGACCATATCCACTAATTAATACAAAAGCCGAAACGCCATAATGCCCCATGAATGTCAACAATCCCACAAACCACTCAAATGGGTTATATGACAGATAAGCCAACCACGCATGCAGTTGACCTTTGGCAAAATAAAATTCATTGATACCAAAGCCCGAAAAGAATTCAATATTGTTAAAGAAATTATGAAAACCAATAAGCAGAATGGCGAATCCCTTGAGGATATTCGTGTCTGCAATACTCAGGTGCTTATATGTTTGAACCCATCTCACAAATCACATTTAAACAAATTATTACTTTGCATAATTAGTATAAATGCGTGAAAGTTCTTGATTATTCCTGATGAGCGTATGAAAATCATCGAAATATGGCTGTGGAAAATCATTGATAATATTGTGGTATTGGTTGGGATCTTGGTTTAGATTGTACAATTGCGAATGATGCAGATTATCGATTATATAACTAAAAGAATCCTGATAAATACCCAGTCCTTCATTTGACCAAATTCGTACTTCGTTCGTGCTAAGTGCAATAATTGTACGGCTGTTGCTGATGCTATCAAAAAGCGAAGTTCCGCTATAACGTTCATAAGTCTGCAAATTGGATTGTTGAGCGCCTAAAAAATCAACCAATGTAGGCATCAAATCTAAATTGGTTACACGCTTGTCTGCATTGGCAATCAAAGCCTTATATTGCAATGGATTTTGGTCTATCCACGATTTGGGCAACCTGATATAAACAGGGATTTGCAAAGCTTCTTTAAGGAAAGACCCTAATCGAGACTCTCGTTTGATAGCATATTCTCCATGGTCTGCAGTAAAGACAAAGATTGTCTTATCAAGTTCTCCGCGTGCTTGAAAGGCTTTGTAAATATTTTCAACACTTTTGTCTATGATATACAATGCTTTGCCATACCTATCCTTGATTTCTACCGGTATAGTAAGCAACGAAGAAGCATCCTGAAAAGGTTTGTGCAGTGCGTTTGTGTTATAAATAAAAAATATCGGTTTGTTTTTGGGCAGGGATTCAATCTGTTGCTTTGCCCGCAAAGTCATGGCAATATCATCTACCCCAAGGTCGTTGATGGTTTTTAAATCAGAATCCTCATGGGTATAAAGAATATCTAAGTTTTTGTTTTTTACAAAATACCTGAAATTATCCCAAGTAAATCGTTGAGATGAAATGATTGCTGTTGAATATCCGTTGGCTTTTGCATAATCCCACATAAAAGGCATCTGCATTAGCTTATCATAAGGCTCTTCGGGACCTACACCCGTAAACAATGAAGGAACACTGACATTGGTGCATCCGGAAATAGACATAGCATCCGTAAACACCACAAATTGCGACTTTTCGTTTTCGTACCATGATTGCATAAAAGGCGTATAAGGATTGTTGTATCCATAAAGCGAAAGGGGCTCTGCACTCATTGATTCTTGCAAAATAATCACAATATTATATTGGGAAGAAGTCCCGTGCGCAGGCTCTATGCGCGATTCCGAAGGTTTGAGGTATTTGCGTTTGCCCCTTTGGTCTTTCTCTCGGAGGTACTTTTTGCTTGTAAAAAGATAAGTTGTATCAATCGTGGCAAATTTTGTATCTCCGTATTTGCCAAACTGGTTTTGACCAATGGCAACCAACAAAAGTAAGATAATGATTCTCACATAGCCCTTTTGTTTATAAACTGCACTATGAGAGAAATACCAAAATGTTAATATGGATAGCAAAAGATAGGATAATACTATCCAGATATTACTAAAAAAAACATGAAGCAGATTGACTAAGTATTCAGGGTCGTCCATCACAAATACAATCAGATTGTCATCCAAAAACACTTTGAACTCCAAGTAAACCTTGATTCCAACAATAAAAATAATGGGCAAGAACAAAGCCATTAATGCGCGTATTACAAGCGAGGGAATGCGGGACAAAAGCTGAACAATATCACCTGCAAAATTCCAAAAGCATAAAGACCACAGTGCGCTGAGTGTAAAAGTTATAAACGAGAACGGCAAAATGGAAGGTTTCCATGCATATATCACCAAACTCAACCCTGTCAAAGCAAGCGAAAGCAAAGACCAGCGATTGAAAAAAGAAGTGAAAATACTTTTGATTGAAAATCGAACTTTCACAATGTCTATTATGAGATGACCGGCAAAAGTATATAAAAGTGTATTCAAAGAGCTATTATAAATTGGCTACATCCAAGAACATAAATCAAACCTATATCCGGCAATATCATTTCTCGCTCAATACACGATAATCCAAAGAAATACACATCTTCACAATTAAGTGTTTTTAACTTTCTTTTATCATCGTGCAGATACACTAACTTTGCTGTCCATGAACATTGACCTGCTTACTCAAAAAATCAAAAAAATTGCTCAGGAAATTTCCGGTCTGACCCGAGATATTGAGCACAACAGTTCAAGACGTCAATTCTACTCAGATTTAATCAAACAAAGAGTATTTGACTTATATGACATTGCTCAAGATTTATATGAAGAATGTAAAGAAAAAGACAAGAAAATAGAAGAGTCAAAAGAACGCCACTTTCTTAAACCACACCTGCCCAGCAGCAATTTCAAAACTGAGAAAGCAGAGGAAAAGAAACCGGTTCAAGAGCTTTTTGACATGACTCCAACCGAAAAGCCGGTAGAAAAGGAAAATGCAATCCAAAATGAAATCCAAATCCAAGATACAACTCCCGCAATTGACAAGCCCGCACAAGAGCTTGAGAAAGAAGATACAGTGAATGCGCCATCGCCTGTGAATAATGAGCCGGGAGAAGAGTTTGTGATGACTGAAGACATTGAGAAAGAAGTAATTGAGGATGAAAAAATCGAGGAAGTGATTGAAGAAACAAAAGAAGATATAACAGAACCGGAAAGCACAATAGAAGAATCAATAGCTGAGAACGAATCAAATCAACCTACTACACAAAAAGTAGAACAAAACAAAGTGTCATTTGCAGACAATCCAAATGCCCAAGCAGGGAACCTTCAAGATTGGTTAGTCCAGGTTTTACAAGAGATTACCGCCAAAAAGACACTATCTAATGACATTTCTCACAAATTGCAAAGTGCGCCCATCACTAACTTCTACAACACGGTGTCTATCAGCCAAAAGCATCAATACATAGACGAACTCTTTGAGGGAAAACAAGATGCTTATCGCAACACACTCCAAAGAATCGAGGATATAGGAAATCTACAAGCAACACTCAAATATTTGGGTAATGAAATTGCACCTAACTTTGATTGGAAAAAGAAAGAAAAACTGGTTTCAGAATTCTTATATCTCGTCAAGAGGAGGTTTTTGTGAAAGCATACCTAAGTGCTGCACGTTTGCGCACGCTCCCGTTGGCAACAGCAGTAGTGGCAATGGGCGATATTTGTACAAGGTTATTCAGCCCCGACAATTACAATTTTACAATCAGTCTTTGGAGTTTCATCACAGCTATGTTGTTGCAGATTTTATCAAATTATGCCAATGATTATGGGGACTTCAAAAAAGGGACAGACTTGCATGCCCAAAGAAAAGACAGAGCTATGTCATCCGGTGCAATGACAGAGGGCAAAATGAAACTTGCCATAGTACTTCTTTCTTTGTTTTCGTTGATTGCGGGATTTAATTTATTATGGACGGCTTTTGATGGAGATTTCACCAACGGATTTATATTCATGTTAGCTGTCGGATTACTGGCGATTTTAGCATCCATTACCTATACAGTTGGGAAAAATGCATATGGATACAAAGCCTTAGGTGATTTGTATGTATTTATTTTCTTTGGACCTGTTGCTGTATTGGGTTGTATCTATTTACAAAATTCAAACGATTTCTTTGCTCTAAATAACAACGCAATAATTGCTTGTATATCTTCATCATGCTGTATGGGTTTTGCTTCGGCAGCGGTACTTACCATAAATAACATTCGAGATATTGATAAAGACAGAAAATCCGGTAAGATTACGGTGCCTGTATTACTGGGCTACAACAAAGCCAAATTTTATTATTATACATTAACGCTTGTAATGCTCAGCAGTTATGCCATTTTTATCTCGCTGACAGATAAAACTGTGGGAGTTAAACTTTTTGTTTTGATAGTGGCATTTTTGGTATTCGGGTTCAGGGTAATGAAGATAGCAGTAGCAAATAATCAAACGCCATTTCCTTATTACATGCGCGAACTCAAATATTTTTCCATTTCCGTATTGATTCTTCCTTTGTTGTCATGGCTTTAAGATTTGAAATAACACCCCATACCTTAGAATATAAAAAACCGGCTACCACAAGTCGAGGTGCACTCAGTGAGCGAAAATTATGGATTATCAAAGTGTTTGACACACATAACCCAAACATAGCGGGGTACGGAGAATGTGGCATCATCCCGGGTCTCAGCCCCGAAGATTTTGATGGATTTGACATTGAATTAGAGCACCTCTTTGCAATACTGAACAGCGGAACGGAGCTTGCGCCTGAAATTATGCAACAATATCCGGCTTTCAAATTTGCACATGAGACTGCATTGTTAGATTTGAAAAGTGGTGGCAGACAAATACTGTTTGACACCCCTTACAGTCGAGGTCAAGCCGGAATTAAAATTAACGGACTCGTATGGATGTCGAATTTGGAAGAAATGCTGACAGAAGCAAAATCCAAGTTGTTGGACGGTTTTGATTGCCTTAAGTTTAAAATTGGCGCTAGCGATTTTGACAAAGAATGTAGCATGATTGCACAAATCAGATCACTTGCAGACAGTTCACGATTACAAATCAGGGTAGATGCCAACGGTGCATTTCCTATTGCCGATGCCCTGTTGATGCTCAAAGAGCTTAAACGCTTTGACATACACAGCATAGAGCAACCTATTGCCAAAGGACAATGGGATAATCTGGAAGAAATCTGTTCCAAATCGCCTGTCAGTATTGCACTTGACGAAGAGCTTATCGGAATTAATATAGCCAAAGAAGGGGCGACATTACTCAAAAAGGTTCGTCCTCAATGGATTGTTCTCAAACCCTCTCTTATTGGAGGGTTGGCGGTTTCAGACCAGTGGATAACACTGGCAGAAAAAATGCAAATAGGCTGGTGGGCAACCTCTGCATTGGAAAGCAATATTGGCTTAAACGCTATTGCTCAATGGGTTTCTGCCAAAAACACCCCTTTACACCAAGGATTGGGTACAGGACAACTTTATTCTACCAATTTTGCTCCTGCAACACAAATAAATCAAGGAAAATTGTGGAGAATAGGTACAGAAAAAGGAAATTAAAAATTAACTGTGTAGTTTTGGCTTAAAATTTGGGTAAAAGAACGACAAAGAATGTTATTTTCGCACTCCCATTAATTACGAGGTATAAAGATGTCTTTAATTAAATCAATTTCAGGAATCAGAGGCACCATTGGAGGCTTGCCCGGCAATAATCTTACACCATTAGATATTGTTAAATTCACTTCCGCTTTTGCCGAGTTTATTTCCCAAGAAAAATGGGGCAAAACCATCGTAGTCGGCAGGGATGCTCGGCTCTCAGGACAAATGGTTGCCGGAATTGTAAACTCAACACTCATTTCTAAGGGCTTTAATGTAGTGGACTTAGGATTAAGCACCACTCCTTCCGTAGAATTAGCCGTGAGCGAAATGAAAGCCGCAGGCGGGATTATTATTACTGCCAGCCATAACCCCAAACAATGGAACGCGCTGAAATTACTCAATAACGATGGAGAGTTCTTAGATGAAATACAAGCAGGAAAGGTATTGGACTTAGCAGAAAAAGCTGATTTTAAATATGCCGAAGTTACCCAATTGGGTGCTATCCAGCATCAACACGGAGGATATATAGACCGCCATATTGAACGAATTTTAGAAATGCCATTAGTAGATGTGGAGGCAATCAAAAAGAAGCAATTTAGAATAGCGGTAGATGCCGTAAACTCAACCGGTGGTATTGCTGTCCCCAAGTTATTAAAAGCTTTGGGTGTTAGTGAAGTAATAGAAATTAATTGTGAACCAAGCGGACACTTTGCTCATAACCCCGAACCACTCCCTGAAAATCTTTCCGAATTATCTCAAACAGTCAAGTCTCATAAAGCAGACCTTGGCATCAGCGTTGACCCCGATGTGGACAGACTTGCACTTGTGTGCGAAAACGGAGAAATGTTTGGCGAAGAATATACCTTGGTTGCGGTTGCACAGTACGTACTCCAACATACACCCGGCAACACCGTCTCAAACCTAAGCTCAACAAGGGCTTTGCGCGACATTACCGAAAAAGTAGGCATGAGCTATTCCGCTGCGGCTGTAGGAGAAGTGAATGTAGTCAAACAGATGAAAGCCACTAATGCCATTATTGGCGGAGAAGGAAATGGCGGTGTTATTTATCCCGAAGTTCACTACGGAAGAGATGCCTTGGTTGGAATAGCACTATTTTTGTCACACTTGGCAAAAATCGGGAAAAAGGCCTCTACGTATAGGTCAACTCTCCCTCATTATGTGATTTCCAAAAACAAAATCAGTATAGACGACAACTTTGCACCTGATTTGATTCTCGAAAAGATACAAGCAAAATACAAACGAAATCCAATCAATACCATTGATGGGGTTAAAATAGAATTTGATGATGAATGGGTACATTTGAGAAAATCAAACACCGAACCCATCATCCGAATTTATGCAGAAAGTAAGTCTGCAACCTTGGCAGACAACTTGGCTGAAAGAATAATGAAAGACATAGGCGAACTCTTAAAAAGTAACGGAAAATAAATGGCTCTAAAATGTGGTATAGTGGGTTTGCCCAACGTTGGCAAATCAACTCTTTTCAACTGTCTGACCAATGCAAAAGCACAGGCAGCAAACTTTCCTTTTTGTACAATTGAACCTAATATCGGTATCATTACAGTCCCCGATCCTCGATTGGAAGAATTAACCAAAGTGGCAAAACCACAGAATGTGGTACCCGCTACCATTGAGATTGTGGACATAGCAGGACTTGTAAAAGGTGCAAGCAAAGGCGAAGGTCTTGGCAATCAATTTTTGGGCAATATCAGAAGCACACATGCCATTTTGCATGTGCTCAGATGTTTTGAGAACGACAATATCATCCACGTTGAAGGCGGTATAGACCCCATCCGAGACAAGGATATTATTGATACCGAATTACAGTTTAAAGACCTTGAATCTGTGGATGCACGCATCAATAAAGTTGCTAAAGCCGCAAAAGCCGGAGGGGATAAAGACGCAGCTCGCACACACGAAGTTCTACTCAAAGTAAAAGCACATCTTGAACAAGGCAAATCTGCACGCTCTTTAGGACTTGAAAAAGAAGAACTGGAATTAATAGACGACTTGAACTTACTGACTGTTAAACCCATTCTTTACGTCTGCAACGTGGACGAATCAGGACTGAACGGCAACCAATGGGTAGAGGCTGTCAAAGCAATAGCCAAAGAGGAAAACGCAGAGGTCATTATCATTTCTGCTGCCTTGGAAGCCGAGATTGCCGAATTGGAAGACCCCGAAGAAAGAGCTATGTTCCTAAAGGATTATGGATTGAGCGAAAGCGGATTGGCTAAACTCATCAGAGCTGCGTACAAACTGTTGGATTATATTACTTATTTCACCGTAGGCGAGAAAGAAGTACGCGCATGGACAATCACTAAGGGATTCAAAGCTCCGCAAGCTGCCGGAGTTATCCATACCGATTTCGAGAAAGGATTTATTCGTGCAGAAGTAATTAAATACAACGACTACATTCACTATAAATCAGAAACTTCCATCAAAGAAGCCGGAAAGCTGGCTGTTGAAGGCAAAGAATACATAGTGCAAGACGGAGATTGTATGCACTTTCGGTTTAATGTGTAGGGGGGACAAGTTTTTAGTTGTGAATTTTTAGTTTTAAGTTGTTCTTGAAACTTCTAATATTGCGGTGTACTTGTGGGGAGAAAAATGATTGTGAAAATAAAAACACAAAAATGAAAAAATACCTGACCCTGATAATAGTTCTGTTGCTAATTCAAAAGGCAAAAAGCGATGTAGTTCAACCTGCCTACCAATATACCTTACTCAATTATTCCATAAAAGGGATTTACAGTTACGAAGTAGCTAAAAAAGAGAAAACCAGTTTGTTATTTTCGGGTGGTGTTGGAATTGTTAGTCCGTTTTTTGCTATTTACGAACCTGTTTTTGGCGTTGAATTTTTAATGGAAAAAAGGAGGTATTTCAAACCGAAAGATTATCAAGGTTTTTTTATCAGCGGCTATTTGGGAGTTGAATACACGAGAAGAGAATCCGAGTTTATAAATGATTTTGCACTAATTCCGGGGTTTAAACTCAGCCGTAAAAGCGTTATATCTTCAAACTTGGTAATTGAGCCACACTTAGGATTGTCTTACCCTATACCTTTTAACATCTATGATGGATTTTACTTCCCTCTTCCGCTTGCAACTATTGGGCTGCGTATGGGTTTCTGTAAACTTAAATCGTAACAGCAAGTATCAATTTAAAGTTGCTCTTCAAAAACCCTCCCCGCACAAATAAAAGCGTGGCTTTGCTTCCCTGATTCCGTAAAAATTCCCTGTTGGGTAACGTGGTCAATTCTTACCTGTCCGCTTGCATGAATGACTTTATCCCCGCCTAAATAGATGCCTACATGGGTTATTTTTTCTGTTGTTTTGCCGAAAAACAATAAATCTCCTTTAGCTCTGTCTCCAAAAGAAATATTCTTGCAAAAAGCAGCCTGAGGACGTGAATCTCGTGGAATTGCAATACCATTCATTTTATACACAACCTGAGTAAACCCAGAACAATCAATTCCAGAAAAAGAGCGTCCTCCCCAGAGATATGGGGTTCCTAAAAAAGTCAAAGCCGTCTTGCAAATTGCCTCAGCAAGGTTTTGTTGAGGATTTAATTCACTAAGTTTTGCATCAAATAATGGGATTTCATCATCATGCAAAACACCGCCACCCGGCATAATAGGAGGAAAACCGGGCAATTCGGTAACTAAAAAACTATTCGTAATAATGCGTTTTTTTGAATGAATCTGAGCAAAAGGATTGTCATGAAACAAGTCAGATGAGATAAAACCACGGTAATCATCAAAATCAGTAACAACCTCAAGCCAATCAACAAGCTGTTTTACAACCTGATAGGTTTCGCCAAACAGCAAACTGCTCACCATTTCAGAAGAAGATTCCGGTTTTGCCCTTAGAGGCATCCACGACAGGCGGCAGATACCCTGCATTTTTTATCCGTTTGGGTGAAGTTTATCTTTCTTAGCCAATAGCTGCTCCTCTGTTTCAACCCTTCCAATGTCAGGAATACAACAATCCACAGGACATACAGCAGCGCATTGTGGCTCATCATGAAACCCCTTGCACTCAGTACATTTATCAGGAACTATATAATATACTTCATTGGAAAGTGCGGAATGTCTGGTATCTACATCTGTTATTTCTCCATTCTCCAGAGTAAAAGAGCCGGTAACTGATGTACCATCTGAAATACTCCATTCAGCACCGGATTCATATATTGCATTGTTTGGGCACTCCGGCTCGCAGGCACCACAATTTATACACTCGTCTGTTATAATAATAGCCATTATTCTGTGTTTTTTGCCGGCACAAAATTAATCAAATTGCAAGACCACCATAGCATATTCGATTAAACAGGCTATTTTAAAATAAGTATAAATAGTTTGAATGAAATTCAAAACTATAACAATATGTCAGCGCATGTAAGCCACTCTTGGGACTGAATGACTTCTACAAATCAATACTTAATTACTTTTTGGGTTGTGCTCACCCCGTGCAAATCAAGGGTCTGCACACAATAAACGCCTGCAGGCATGGAACTGCCAAACTCATATTCTCCACTTCCCTTGATTTCAAACTCTTCCATCAGTCTCATATCAATCGTATAGGCTTAAGACCAGAACAAAAGTATAAATTTGTTCTGAAATGCTTGTAAAATATAGTAAATTGAGCGATTACAAAATTAAAAAACTCATAGGGTGTTTTTGTTCAGATATTGAAGCGACTAAAACAGCCGAAATTTTGAATTTGATTCGCAAAACTATCAATCATTATTATCGAATATTTAGAGATGCCTTTTTCACCAAACAACAGAACGATAAGCGGCTGTTTTTTGGCGAAATTGAATTAGACGAAAGTTATTTTGGAGCAAAAAGATTACGCGGAATAAATATGCCACAGAAACGTGGGCGAGGAACTTGGAAACAAGCTGTGTTTGGAATTTTTGAAAGAGATGGACGAGTTTATACAGAGCTAATTCCTGATGCAAAAAGAGAAACTTTACGCAAAGTAATCAAAGGAAAGGTAAGTCCTGACAGTATTGTGTTTACTGATGGTTGGCGAGGATATAGTGGTTTGTTAGATATTGGATATGACAAACATTTTCGGATAGATAAAAGCAAAAGTTTTTCCAACAGAAATGGCGTTCACATAAATGGTATTAAAAGTTTTTGGAGTTTTACAAAACGTAGATTGGCGAAGTTTAATGGCGTAAAAAGCACCTTTGGATTACATCTAAAAGAATGCAAGTGGCGCTGGCGAAAAACAAATCAAGAAATGGAAAAAGAGTTGTGGGAACTTTTACTAAATTTGAAACAGGAAAAACAAAAAAATCTTGCGAAAAGGAACAGCTAAATAGTTGTTCTTTTTCAAAAGAACAAGTCATTTTTTAAAAATCTTCTGGTCTAGAGCCTAAACAAATTAAAGAACATGACGAAGATAGACAATTAAAATATGTATAATATATGCAATATACATACATATACTTCTTATCGACTAGCTCAACGTTTTTATAATTATTTTAATGTCGAAAATGATATGGCACAAATGCCCATGCAATAAACGATAAATTTTAAATAGTATATGAAAAAAAAGCAGTTCTGTAAGCCGGGTTCTGTTTTCGGCAAGCCGAATTTTGTCATTTATCTGGGAATGGTTTCGCAACCAAACTCTATCAGCCCACCCACTGACCTGCTAACTATGTTAAGCTTGGGCGAACAGCCCTCCAAGGTCAGCTTATTTGGCTTTTCAGTGTATGAGGTTTATTCAGTCTGTATGTTGCCACACAAACTCGCAGGCTCTTACCCTGCATTTTCACCCTTACCCTTCGACAATCTCAGGGCGGTTATTTTCTGTAATACTGTCTGTATTCTGCGAGAGCAAAACCCTTCCTGTTAGGAAGCATACTGTTCTGTACTGCCCGGACTTTCCTCCCCGCACGGGTGTGCGAAGCGACAAAAAGAACTGCTTGGTACCCGAGGCGGGACTTGAACCCGCACAACCGATAAAGGTCACAGGATTTTAAGTCCTGCGTGTCTACCATTCCACCACTCGGGCAGTTTGTGATGTATATGAACA
This sequence comes from Bacteroidota bacterium, assembly GCA_023957335.1. Taxonomy (NCBI): domain Bacteria; kingdom Pseudomonadati; phylum Bacteroidota; species Bacteroidota bacterium. The sequence continues at coordinate 90,700 of JAMLHC010000003.1, forward strand.
AAAAATCCCGTCTGTGCGGGATTTTGAGCGAGAAACGAGGTTCGAACTCGCGACCTCAACCTTGGCAAGGTTGCGCTCTACCAACTGAGCTATTCTCGCTTAATCTGTTATTTGTGTGAACGCACTAATGCGAAGATAAGGGTTACTTATCTTCCAATATAATTCCGGACTCTCCTTTGTAGGGAGATTTGATGTAAACAATCTTCTTCAGATTGGTAATATCTATCGTTCTCTGCTTTGCCCTGCTGATATTCTTTCTAGCCTTTCTTCTTATTATTGTAATTGCCATCGTCCTAAAATTTAGAGGTGCAAAAGTATGTATTTTTTCTTACAATGCAATTTTCAAAAATATTTTTTTTTAATCCCCTGCCATATCACGCAGAGTGCCGCTCAGGCACACGGAGCAGTATTGCTTCGTCTGCCAGCGAACAAAACGGAATATCGTCTATATGCGCCCTGAACTCGCTCCCAGCTTCTGCCACAAAACCCGGACGCAGCCGTATCTCCTGAGAGGACTGAAACGTTACTTTGCCGCTGTCTGCTGATACAACATCCATTGCTCAATATTCTATATAGATACTGTCTATGTGGGGATGGCCTGTAATTTCAGGGGACAAGTAAACTTCTGGTTTTGGCTTGCCATTGTTAACTTTTCCTGCATGAATACTAAACTCTGTATTAGGTACTTTAATGGTTTTTATCAAACCATTAAAGTTACCTAATACAGTATCAATTTCATAGCCATCAGGGAATGGTTCTGTTATACTAGTAAAAAATTTTCTATGATAAATAAAGAAAGTATCCTTCCCACTAAGCTTCCCATTGGTATTAAGAAATATAGCCGCCCAGCCGTGAGGAGGCTTGTAAAACTCCACAGTTACATCTGTGTTGATAGGGATTAGAAATTCTGCATCCTTGTATAAGCCCGTCAAGTCCTGTGTGAATTTTAAAAACTTCCCTTTTCTTTGGTGCGAATAGCTAAACTCAATATACCCGTCATTGTTTGATTTGGCTGTTCCGATAGTAGATTGCCACACATACCCGTCTTTCGTGTTAAGCCAGCCCTTATCCTTGTCGTAAACCCCTACATCAAAAGACTGATTCCCATACGGGGTTTTACTCTCCCCTATGTACATATACCCTTTTACCGTATAGGTCTGTTGTTGTTTCTTGCAAGAAGCAAGACAAACAATGCTCCCTGTTATTGTAAACAGCAGAGCAATCCAAATTACATTTTGTGTTTTCATGGCTTTTTATTATTGAGTGATGATAAATTTAAACGGACTGATGTCAGGGCTGTCTGCAACCAAAAAATAAAGCCCCGAAGCATGAAGCTCCATAGTCGTAATCTCCGCTTGGGGGGCTTCTGTTACAAAAGTATGCAAAACAGCACCCAACGAGTTAAAAAGATAATAAGTCCCTGCTTGCGGGAAAACAATACTTACACTCCCTGTGCTCGGATTGGGATATACTACAATTTTATGTTCGGAGTTTGTAACCGCAATATTTTCAACCCCAAGCGGAAACACCATGGCGTGAGGGATAACAGAATCCATCTCCCACTTGGTAAGCGAACAAAACGGTATATCGTCTATATACGCCCTGAACTCGCTCCCCGCTTCTGCCACAAAACCCGAACGCAGCCGTATCTCCTGAGAGGACTGAAACGTTACTTTGCCGCTGTCTGCTGACAATATATCCATTAATGTTAACATGGCTTGGAAGGCAAGTTGTACTGCAAAGTAAAAACAATATAAAAAATAAATGCAAATTTTGGGGAGATAAAAATAAATTGCAACACAGCAGTTCCTGTTCGCGTTTTTATTTGCGCCCGTGTTGCAGGATTGGCAAATAAGGCTTTTATTTGTTGCCTCTCATGAAAATCCAAGAACCTTTTGACGGAGCATTCAGGTGGTTTGTATTTGTGCTGATGTGGCTGTTGCTGCTCATTGTTTTGTTTGGCTTATTGACCCGTTATTTTTCATAAACTATGTCGTGGATTGATTGGTCTGTATTGATTTTTACCCTTGTTCTGATTGTGGTAGCGGGCATCTACAAAGGTCGAGGACAGAAGGATTTGAAAGGCTATTTTTTGGGCGACAATTCTCTTTCGTGGTACAAGGTCATGTTTTCTGTGATGGCAACGCAGGCAAGTGCTATTACTTTTCTGTCAGCACCGGGTCAGGCGTTTACAGACGGAATGCGTTTTGTGCAATACTATTTCGGCTTGCCTCTTGCCATGATTGTGGTGTCTGCGGTTTTGGTGCCGGCTTATCATCGCTTGAAGGTGGTAACGGCTTATGAGTTTCTGGAGCAACGCTTTGATGTGCGCGTGCGCGTACTGACGGCTTTTCTGTTTTTGTTGCAGCGCGGACTGGCAACGGGACTGACTATCTATGCTCCGGCTTTGGTGTTGTCATCCCTTTTGGGCTGGAACATCTATGTAACTTGTGTGGCAATGGGGTTGCTGGTGGTCATATACACTCTCACGGGCGGGGCTAAGGCGGTTGCACATACACAACTGCAACAGATGATAGTGATTCTGGCGGGTATGTTCTTTGCGGGCTATATGATTTTCACACTCATGCCTCCCGATGTCAGCTTTATGAACAGCCTGCACCTGAGCGGAAAAGCAGGAAAACTCAATGCACTGGTTACTGATTTTGACTTGTCGGATAAATACAATGTGTGGAGCGGGTTGCTGGGTGGTTTTTTTCTGGCTTTGAGTTATTTCGGAACAGACCAGTCGCAAGTAGGACGTTATTTGGCAGGCAAATCCATAAAGGAAAGCACACAGGGTTTGCTCATGAATGCAGTGGTTAAAATTCCGATGCAGTTCGGGATATTGTTTATTGGTGTGGCTCTCTATGTGTTTTATATTTTTGCTCCACAACCATTGGTTTTTAACAATAAACTGATGGAACAGGTTCAGGCAACGCCTTATGCAGCAGAGTACCGCAGCTATGAACAAAAGTTTACTGTTTTGGAAGAAGAACACAAGAAGACAGCCCGCGATTTTCTTAATTATTACAAAACAAAAAATGAAGCCGGTATAGAACAAACAAGCATTCAACTCAAAGAAATTGAGCATGACAAACAAGTCTTGCGAAAAGATGCAAAAACCCTGATAAATAAAGCAGTACCCACAGCAGACACCAACGACACCAATTATATTTTTCTCTATTTTGTATTGCATCATTTGCCGGTCGGCTTAATCGGACTGCTGATTGCCGTTATTTTTTCTGCTTCATGGAGTTCTACTTCATCCGAGTTGAATGCGTTGTCGGGCACGGTGGTAATTGATTTCTACAAAAGGCTTTTTAAGACCCAAGCCAGCGACAGGCACTATGTGAATGTATCTAAAATTGCTACCGCAATATGGGGCATTATAGCTGTTATGTTTGCGTTTTTGGCAACCCGACTCGACAGCCTTATTGAAGCCGTAAACCTGCTGGGGTCTTTATTCTACGGAACTATTTTAGGAGTGTTTGTTACTGCTTTTGTCAGCAAAAAATTGAATTCAACGGCTGTGCTGTGGGCAACTGTATTGAGTGAAATTTTAGTCATCTCCCTGTATTTCAAAGATGTAGTTGCTTTCCTCTGGCTGAATATGATAGGATGTGTGCTGGTGGTGGGTTTGAGTTTTATTTTGAACCTGATGATACCACAAAAACAGAAGCTTTGAGTTTAATAATTTCCACACAATGCAGGTGAGTTATTTGGCTATCTATGTTGCCATTTATTATCAGATATTTGCAGACGGAGAATTGGCAGTAAATAGTCTTTTTATTCATAATAAGTAGATATCATGGTGCGCAAGAAAAAGAAAGGTAAAAAGATATTTTGGTTGTTTCTGTTAGCACTGCTCGCAGCTACTTCAATATACATTTACAAGCACCGCATTCAATCGCTCAAATATTTTGAAACTCAATTTAATCCCTCAGGTTTAGAGCAAGTAGAAATTAATTATGGCAAGAACATAGAATTAGCTGCGAAGACTTTTAACCTTCCTCCTCATTTTCTAAAAGCCTTATGTATGCTTGAATGTTCGGGCAGAAAGGTGGTTAAACCTCGCTTTGAATCCCATGTTTATAAGAAACTTAAGAAAGTGAAAGAAGGCACACTTTCTAATTACGAGCATGTTACCCCCGAAATGTTGCGCGATGCAAGCGATGATGCACTGCGCAATTTAGCAAGTTCTTGGGGACCGTTTCAGTTGATGGGGTACAAATGTCTGTTGTTGAATATCAAAATCGCGGATATCAGGAGCGATGATGCAGTTTATTGGGGCGTAAAATGGATTAATGAAACCTATGGCAATTTGCTTCGCAAAGGCAAATACAAAGATGCTTTCCATATTCACAACACCGGCAGACCGCACCCGGCAGGAATGCCCAGCACTTACGACCCTAACTACATAACAAAAGGTATGAAGTATATGAATTACTTCAATAAACCCAAGATTCAAAAAGCCGAATAAAGAATTAGCAGTTTATCTGATAAAGAAAAAACTTTATTAAAAACTAATTTACAAAGTCATTCTTAGAGAGTAAATATCCATTTTCAGTATTATCATAAATTGATTACGATAATGGTGTCAAACCTAATGTTTCTTTTACTGAATAAGCATTTCTGTCTCTGCTGTCTCGCGTAATCAGTTCTCCAAGAAAACCTGCCAGAAAGAGTTGCACACCCAAAATCATACAGAGCAATGCAATATAAAAATAAGGGGTAGAAGTTACTAAAGGTGCTTGATGACCATTATACAAAGCCCACATTTTATGAATTCCAATACCGAGCGAAGTGCAAAACCCCAAGAAGAAAAACAACACGCCCCATACGCCAAAAAAGTGCATGGGTTTTTTTGCAAATCTTCCTACAAAAGTCAGCGTCAACAAGTCCAAGAATCCATTGACGAATCGGTTTAATCCAAACTTTGTTTTCCCGTATTTGCGTGCCCTGTGCTGCACAACCTTCTCACCAATTTTTCTAAATCCTGCATTCTTTGCTAAAACCGGGATGTAGCGGTGCATATCACCATATAGTTCAATATTGTTTACCACTTCGTGTGTATAAGCTTTCAGACCGCAGTTCATGTCGTGCAGTTTCAGCCCCGAAAGCTTTCTGTTCACTCCGTTATAAAGTTTTGACGGAATATTTTTGGTAAATGTATTGTCATGACGCACTTTCTTCCAACCGCTGACCAAGTCAAATCCCTCCTCTTTAATCATGCGATAGAGTTCGGGTATTTCATCGGGACTGTCTTGCAGGTCGGCATCCATTGTAATCACAACTTCTCCTTTAGATTTGGCGAACCCTTCATTCAATGCAGCAGACTTCCCGTAATTTCTCCTAAAACGAATGCCTTTGATATCCGGGTTGCGTGCGTTGAGAGCACTAATGATTTTCCAACTATTGTCAGTACTTCCGTCATCAACCATAATAACTTCATAAGAAAAATTGTTTTTTTCCATCACGGATTCTATCCATTCAATCAGTTCGGGAATGGATTCATCTTCGTTCAGAAGCGGTATGACAACAGAGATATTTTTCATAGATAGTGTTTATTCCTGTGGAAATTCTTTCTTAAATCCAAGACCTACCAACAGACTGAGAATAAAAGACCAAAAACATGAAAACAAAACAGACATGATTAGCAAAATGGGAGGTGAAAGAAAAAACTTAGCAAATTTAATTGCCATTGCTTTTGCATTTTCATAATCCTCTGTTGACATAGTAGAAGCAGTTTTTTCAAGTTCTTCAGTAATGCGCAACTCAATGTCCAGATTGGCATCATACATATATTGTGCTTTCAAAATCGCGTATATACCTGTGAGCAAACCGCTGAACAAACCTACCAAAGCCCCAATACCCATGATTCTTTTATAAGGAATAAAACCCTGTAAATCTTTAAATGAATGTTCTTTGGCAGCTAAATAAATGGTGAGCGCACCCAGAATTACCATTTGCAATATTGAAAGCCCGCCACTACTTGTAGCAGTAGGGTTGTTGGTAATAATGAAAAATGTCAGGTCTATAATGATTGTAAGGAGAGCGAGCAATATGCCGTATTTGAGTGCGACTTTATATGGTTTGTGCGTTTTCAGCAAACTTGGATAGTCTGTATGGTTTTCATTGTATTCCATTGTTTTCTTATTTGTGTATGGTTAATTTATTTTTAATAAAAACGGCTGCAACAAGGTATTGGTGGCTTGCGCCCATGAAAGGGGAATTGGCAGACAAAGATAGGTTGTTGGTTTTGTTTAGGATTTGTTTGGCATTGTCGCGTGTAATCACAAAATTGTCAATCACACCGTATGCAAATGTGTCAGCCTTTATTCCCAAAACCGTTTCGGGACCTGATGACAAGAGTGCAGCAAGTTTGGATGCGCCTATTTTGCCGGCTAACTCTTCCAACAATTTTGACCAAATAGATTGCAGTGTACTTGCTCCATATTTAGCATACATAAATTCCACATCGGTTACTTCGGTGTCCAAAGGTCTGTGACCGCTGCTGATGGCATCAATCGTTCCGTCTTTAAGTCCTGCTATCAACGCCTTGCGATGTTTTTCTGTTCGGAGTGGAGGCATTACTTTGAAGACAGAATCAAATCCTTTTAGGTTTTCATCCGTAAACAGAAGATTCATAGCACGCACATCGCAAGTTACTTGTAGTCCTTCCTTTTTTGCTTCCTTGATCATTGCCACAGATTCCGCACAACTAATACCCGAAAAATGCAAGCGACCTCCGGCATATCTCAAAATTTCTAAATCTCTTTTAACCATCAGAAATTCGGACAGTTCAGGCAATCCTTTCAAACCTAAACTAACAGAAATTTCGCCTTCGTGCATCACGCCTCCCACAGAGACCGTCTCGTCAAATGGAAAACTGAAAATCAAACCATTGAATGATTGTACATATTGCAAAGCTCTTTTGAGCAATCCTGATTGCTTAATGGCTTTGTCTGCATTGCTGAAAGCCACTGCACCTGCTAAGTGCATGTCATACAATTCTGCCATTTCTTCGCCTTTGAGCTCTTTGCTTATAGCTCCCAATGGCAAAAAATCTATTTTGGACTGACGGCTGTTTTTGATATAATAATTTACTTCTGACTTTCCATCAATCACAGGGTCGGTATTGGGCAAGCAGCACAAACGTTGAAAACCGGAGGCAAGTGCCAATTTTTCAGCACTTTCAAAATTTTCTCTGTATTCAAATCCGGGGTCGGGCAGACTAAAACTCAAATCAGTAAAAGCAGGTGTGAGCATACATCCTGCATAATTGATGATTTCAAAATCTCCCTTTTGGCTGTTGTGTTTTACAATACGAGCCTCTGAACCCGAAAGCAAAATATCAACAGTTGCGCCATCAATACTTGATTTTGAGTTAGTTACGATTAAACCTTGCAGTAATTTAGCTTTACTCATTTTACATTTGCAATATTAAACTTTCCAAATTCGCAACAAAATCATTTCTGCAATCAAAAACAAAAGAGCCGCAGACACAAAATATTTCCAAAGCGGAGTGCCCTCTCCTGCCCTTTTGACCTCATTGGACACAAACTCAGGTTTGTCGAACAGCAGTTTCACACCCATCTTAGCAGCAACCTGTTTCAAATTATCCGCAGTTTCAATAGCTTCCACAGATTCACCTCGCGGCAGGTTGAAGGCGAAACGGTATTTTTCGGTGTTTTGTGCATCCACCAAAGAATAAATTCCCGGTTCTACAATACTGCCATGTGTAATCAAATACGAGTGATTGTCGCGCATCACTATCTCCGGTATCAATTCCAAGGTCTGATTTTTCAGTTTCCACACTTCATCTTTTGCTATTTTTATTCCTTTGAGGTTCAGCATACCCTCAGTTCCGGTTTCATAAGCAAGTTGACTTTCCGCCTCTTTGAAAGTTGCCACCCTGAGCATGAACGGTACAAAGAAAGGGTGCATAACAAGGTTACTGAAAGATTTGTCCAAAGCAACAGCAGCAGAAAATATAACACCTGCTCCACGCTTTGTACGGACTGCCAACGGACTGCCGTTTTTTAATTTCCAAAAAACATTTTGCCTCGCGCCCGGCAAGAGCGTGTAATATTGATACACAGACGGCAAATCAATATCTTTGGGTGTGTTCTGAAAAATTCCATGTAACAATGGTTCTTTCAAATCCCATAATTCAGCAGAAATATTTTGAACATTCAAATCTGAAAAACCGCCCGCCTGCATTCTTTGCAAAATTTGATTGGCTGCATTCTGAGCAGGGTTAGTACTTGGAAAGACAATAAGATTCCCTCCGGCTTCCACAAATTTTGTTAATTCATCTGCCAAACCGGTGCTAACATTGTTCAATCCATCGCAAACCACAAAATCCATATCTCCCAATTTGTCAAAAACAATTTGCAAAGGCGAAATAAAATCCACTTCAAATCCTGCATTTTGGGTAAATAATGCTTTCAGATAAGGCGATTCTCCTTTGTCGTTCAACACCAAGCCTTTAGAGCCTTTTTGCACTTTATAGGTCAAATAATAATGGTCGTCAAAATGGTAGTCATCTCCCGGCAGTTCAAGCATAACATTTTTCCACCCTTCGCTACCGGTATTAAACGGAAGTATAACCACTTTGCTTTTACCTGCGTCTATGTCCACATTCACGACTCCTTTTGCTATCTCATTTTCCACCAAACGCAAAGTAACATCCTTCATATCTTCCTTGCCGTAATTACTTAACTTGACATTGAGTTGTGCAATTTCTTCAGGCAACAATTGAGGCGAAAAGAACCAAGCAGAATCAATCGCAATATTCTCAGACTGGTTAGCCGGAACACTCAACCAATAGTGAACACCGCTTGTATCAATATTCTCAGGCATATTTTTTATAAACCCTTGTCTGAAATCTGAAATATAAACCGCAATGCTGTTTTTGTCTGAGAGTGAACGCATGATAGAAAATATATCCTTTTCGGTAAAACTGTGGTTGGACAAAGGCAGTTTATCTATCTCCTGCAAGATTTCATCTTTGTCCATAGCCCTTGCAAAATCTTGCTCTTGCGAATGGCTGAGGAGATAGAAACTAAATTCGTTTGAGAAATCTTTGACCAAAGCCCTTGCACGGTTCTTGGTAGCTTCAAAAACAGGTCCTTCTGCCCCGTCACCACTCATGCTGAGAGAATTATCAAGAAAAATAATCAACTTATTTTTGGGGTTATTGCTTTGTGTATTGCGGTCAGGAATAAAAGGTAATGCAAAGGCAAACACCAAAGCAAGTATGCCCAAAATCCGCAAAGTCATCAACACAAGTTTACGCAACTTGTTGCCCAAGCCTGTTTTGACAGTAATCTGTTTGAGCAAATCCACCCGCGTGAATTCCACCTTGCGATAGCGTCTGAAACGAAACAGATGGATAATAAGCGGAATCAAGCCCAACAGCAAAAACCACAATAACCCGGGCGAATGAAAATGCATTAGCGCAAAAGTAAATATAATTACGAAACGCAAGTAATACACGATTACAAGCTAAATTGAATGCTTATATCAGATTTTTAACCAGCTTATTGCGTTCAAAAACCTTTCTCGAATTAAACCAAAAAATCACAAGTGAAATAAAACACAGAGCCGCAGTAAAAAGATACATATTGGAAAAACCAAATTTGCCATTTAAATAAGCACCGACCAGCATCCCAATTCCAATCCCCAAATCAAATCCGGTCAGATACGTTGAGTTGGCAGTGCCGCGTTTGTGTGCCGGTGCCATGTCAATATACATAGTTTGTAAAGCAGGAAAAAGAGTTCCATAGCCAATTCCGATAAGCAAGGCAGATGCGCAATAATAGAAAATACTGTGTAAGAGCGCGAACCCAACAAACCCGATAGTGATAGCCAGCAAAGCCACTACCATCATGTGTTCTAAATACCCTTTATCAACAAATTTGCCCGAAGTAACCCTCGAGAGGATAATACCGGCAGCCAGAAAGAGAAAAAACACCCCCGAGTTTTCTATTCCTATGGATTTGCCATAGAGCACAGCAAACGCAACCAAAGTTCCCCAACCAAAAGTCAAAAAAAGCTGATTGAACAAAATCGGAATTCCTTTGACTAAGATAAATCTGTCTAAGGAAATAGGAGCCACATTATCTGATTTGACTCTTTTGGGAGTTTGTATAAATAAGGCTACTAAAACTGAAAGTACGCCCATAGCCAATGCGCTTGTTACCAAAAAATCAAAACCATATTGGTCATAAATATTAACTGCAATATAGGGAGCAATCGCCATAGCAATATTGGTATTCACTCCAAAATACCCAATTCCTTCAGCCCTTCTGGAAGCAGGGATGATATCTATTGCAACCGTGTTTGCGGCAACTGTTGACAAACCCCAAAATGCCCCATGTACGAACCTAAGTGTTACAAAAAACACAACCGAAACCGCAAAATAATATCCCAGATAGGTAAGCACAAACAAGAGTGTCCCTATCACCAGCAGCGGTTTTCGCTCATAGGAATCAACCAAAAATCCACAAAATGGGCGCACAAAAAGTAATGCAATCGCATAAGAAGACAGCACAATCCCAATTTTGGGAGGTGAAACTTTCAGCACTTCCGACAAATAAATCGGCAAAGTAGGCATGAGTAAATTGAAAGAAAATGCAAACAAAAAATAAGAAGCACTGGTGATGATAAAATCCTTATTCCATAACTTACGCTCTGCTGCCATTGCTACTTTTTAAAGTGTCGGCAAAATTAGCTAAGTAATTGTCAGCCTTGATTTCATTTAAACTTGCAAAGTTCGCTTTTGCTCTAAAACAATTATCGATGTTCCCAACTCACCCAAGTTTTCATTTCTCCGTTTTCCTCGTATATCAAAACCCCGTCCAACGTGCTATCGCTCAATATCATCCTTTTTGCATCCTCAACCCCCATTACCATAAATGCAGTTGCCAGCGCATCGCAATTAGCGCCAAGTTTTGATATCACGGTTGCGCTCAACAGTGAATTATGAGTAGGATAACCGGTTTTGGGATCTATGGTATGACCATATTTTTTACCTTCTTTTTGAAAAAAATTGCGGTAGTTGCCGCTGGTAGCCATCGCTTTATTATTGAGTTCAAGTTCAAACATCCCTGAGTTCATAGACTTGTTGTCCGTAGGTCGTTCAATACTGATTTTCCAGATTTTTCCATTGGGATTATATCCTCTGGCTTTTAACTCTCCGGTTATGTTAATCAGATAATCCTCAAAACCCAAGGAATCCAAAAGTGAAGATACTACATCTGTTGCATAGCCGGCAGCAATTGCATTATAGTTGAGTTCGTAATTGGGGTTGGGTTTTTGAGGAAAACACCCTTTAAGGCTGAAATTCTCATAATTACAATACTGTGAAAGGCTATCTATCACAAGTGAATCAATCACATCGGGATTTTGTGAATTATCTCCAAAGCCCCAGAAATGAAACAAAGGACCTAATCCGGGATTAAACGCCTTGTTGGTTTTGTGGTAAATCACCAGAGAGGTTTTAAAAACTTGTGTCATCCATTTACATTGTCTTTCGGTTAGATGTTTCAAATCTTCATCAGTCAATGTGTTATGATTAAATTTATACAAAAATGCGTTTGAATCATAAGTAGAAAAAAGTTGGCTAAATTCTGTCAAAAGCGAATCAATCTTGGGCTTCAAACCTTTGTCCCCTCGATACTTAATACTATAAGTAGAACCCATTGTTTCGCCTGTAATTTCAACATATCCTGTATCTCTGTTACATGAGGCAATTAACAATAACACAAGAACGAAAAAGGTTATTTTGCTCAATCTCATTGTGCACCTCCTTGCAATCTGTAGAACTCCTGACGGTATTTCTCTGCATTTTGTTTATCGCCACGTATTTCAAAAGCACGCGAAATGTCTGCATAAATATCAGCTTGGTTAGGGGCAATCTGCATTGCATAATTTAAGTAGTACAAAGCACTGTCTGTTTGTTGCAGGTTGATGAACACTCGCGCAACCCCTTGATAGCCTTGTGCAATATTCGGGTTGTTTTCTATCATGCTCTTATAGGATTGCATTGCCTGTGTCATATCATTCTTGTTCATGGAAATTACCCCAAGATACATATAAGCTCCCGTATAATTTTTCTTAAAACTGATTGCCTTTTTAAACAAAGATTCTGCTGTTGACAGCATTGCTTGGTCAATATTCTGCTCATTGGAAGTAGCTTGTGTAAAGTAAATTTCCCCTAATGAAAAATATGCCTCATAGTTGCCATCTCTAATCTCTAAAGCTCTTTTGAACTCTGCAATTGCATCATTAAATTGCCCCAAAACCCTATAAGTAGCGCCCAAGCCTCTATGATATTCCTCTTCCAAAGGCTCGGCTTCAATGGCTTTCTTAAAATATATTACAGCGCTGTCATACTTCTTTTCAGCAAAAGCCCTGTAACCGTCATAGCCTGTTGTCGCTTTTCTTTTGACTACTGCGCACACCGGCACTCCGGCTACATTCACTGTATGCACAGTGCCTTCGGGCGTCCAATATCCTCCCAAAATTTGATTTTTGTTCAACGTACGACTTGTCCAAATGGCATATTCCCAATTATTTTTTGTCCATTCGTATTCCCTTGTCCAACGATATTGTATGCTGTCACTACCCGACACAAATGTGGTCAATGTTTCAACCGGGTTATTGCTGTTCATCGGAATCTTACCATTAAAAAGTTCAGGAATATTTTTCCCTACCCACTCCATAGCCGCACGCGGAGTTTGATTCCAATAATCAAGTTCGTAAATGCCGTTGGCACCTTTTACCCCTCCGGTTAGTTCGTTGAAATACATGTATTGATAAGGGTGATTGGCAAAAGACCAAATCATGGCGGGTGCGCCCGTGCCAATAAATGCGAGCAATGCAATCCACTTCAAAGAAGGTTTTTTTACAACTTCTACAAGTTTACTCCAACCCACTGCCGCCAACACAGCTAATCCGGGATATACAAACAACATGTGCCTCCATCCGTTGTATAGATATGAGCCTTTGTAAATCGTATAGACAACCGGAAATATTGAAGAAAAAATAACCAATCCGAGTACCAATTTTTGGTTTGGGCTTAATTTGCTTTTATACAACAGCAACACCAATGGCAACCCTACCAACAACATCAGAGGAGCTGTAATCAAAATCAGTTTTGGGATATAATACCAAGGCTTAATATACATTCTTACTCCCTCAAACAATTCATAATAGGTCAGTGCCGAGAAGTTTTCAAATTTGCTCAATGCATTCAAAACACCATGCAATGGGTCGCGTAAGGCGTAGGGCCAGATTGAAATCCCAAGCAAATAGCCAATAATCAAAATCGGAAGCCCAAATTTCAGATAGGGTTTAAGCGAAGCGGATTGCTTAAAATTCAACAACCACAAAATGCCAAAGAACATTACCACAAAAGCAAATGCCATCAAACCTCCTGCTCTTACACTCAACACAAGTCCTAAAGAAATAGCCAGCATCAACCTACTCTGCAAAGTGGGTTTTGGAAATTCCAATAAAGTCCTTGCCAGATAATACACACTCATAATAAAACCGAGTGCAAAAGGGATGTCCTTAGGGTTATTAAAGCTATGTCCAAAGAAAGAGGGTGAAAAATACATGATGAACAACGCCAATACCCCCGCCCGCACATCAAACACACGCCACGCAAGCAATCCCGTAAACAGAATGATTAAAAATCCGACAAAAGCATTCAAAAAGTGTCGAATGGCATATACATTGGCATTGGGGCTAAAATTATGGATGATTTTTTGGGCTACTACCGACACCACATCAAATGACATCCCATAGTGTTGGTTGACTTCTCTGTTTCTGCCTTCGGCAAAATTAAACATCGTTGTATCAGAGCCGAAACTGCTCAGGTATTGGTAAACCAATTCTGCCGATTCTTGATTGGTTTCCTCGTCCCATGTAACATTATAGTCCTTGCTGATAAACAACATGGACAACATGCCCACAAGAGCCAGCATAAAAAACTTAAAGCGATAAATCAATGAGTTGCCATTGTTAATAGCTTCTTTGACCGAAAAACCGTTTTTGAGTGGCACAGAAATAAACTCCTCTTGCACTAATTTACCTGCTGTCCGCCATCCTTTAAAAAACTCGAAAATGCCTACTGTCTTGGAAACTGCCAATCCCTGCACTGCCACGCCTTCAATTTCCATCCCTTGCCTTCTACATTCGCGTGCCAGTCCGAGCGGAGATAGTTTTGCCAATGCGGGTGTTTGCGCTAAGTATTCTTTGGTTTTTTCGGTCGGAAACAAAATACAAGAGTTAAGAGCGTGATGAGGTTCAATACCACTATACAATCTTTCGATAACACCCTGAAACCAAAAATTTGCTTTTTTCCCAAAACCTTCTTTTGCGAGAGGTTTTGGCGATGTTGGCACAAGCACTGTGTTGGGGACTACGGGAGTCTTAAGCACAAACTCAATCACAGAATCGAGTTTGCTTTGTTTGGCAAAATCTGCTTGGGTTGGGAAACACAGCAACTCGTTTTTTGCATTGTGCAAATCACTCACAAAATCCACCTTATCAACAAGTGCTTTCAGTGTATCCGGCAAATCAGCTATTGCATAATCACCGGGCATCACAACCGATAAACCCAACTTTCTGCCTTGTATATGAGGGCTTGACAAAGGAGATGATTTGATTGCTTGTTTCTTTTTGCTCATTTTGGTTCTGTGATTTGAGGGGCGAAAATTAATATAAAAATTAGGAATAGGAAGGAAATTACAAGGTTCAAATTCCAAACACCTTGGGAGCTATGATTAGAATCCTCTCTCTGCTCATACCTAACACCAAAAATTTGATAACATTCAAACCGCACTCACTTCTGCATTGCCTTTTACTCTGAACAACTGACCATCCCAGCTGTCATGCTGAGTGCTTTTGTTGCTCCGAACAAAGGTGTATCGAAGCATGACGAGAATTAATTTACTAAATTGTGGAAAACTTTATTTGCAAAAAATTTGTTTATAAGGGGGGGGGTATATTTGCTGTACAATTTTAATCAATACTTCGGAAAGTAATTAATAAAAAACCTTTACATGAGTTATTACAACAAGGGTTAGGGAAAGAAAAGTGCAAAACAAAAAAGTTGACCAATAGTGTCAAAAAAATAAAAACAAGATTTTGTCTTTCCAAAATTTAAGTACTTTTGAATGGGAGAATTGCTAAGCCCAGAACGAAAAAAAGGAGCAACAGGATAAAAAAGAGCCTGCCGCGCATGGAATTGTGTAGTGAGTTAAAGAGAGAAGTGTTTTCATGTACGGGAAAGACTTTAATTTTAAAATTTAAATAATTAATGAAATGAAAACAATTAATCTAAAACTCTCTTTACTTTTCTTCTTGTTTTACGCCTTTGTCATGAACCATGCCAATGCAGACATCGTACTGAAATTAGAAACTGGAATTGACCAAGGTATGACAGACAAGTATGTAACAAGGGTATGTGATAACACAGCAAGCCCTCCGTATGTATCTATGACATGTCTTAATTCCGGTAATAGTAAGTGCTATACAAATGCCGAATTAAGGGAATGGTGTGAGGGTGCGAATGTTGTACCATGGATACCCAATGTGGGGACAAATGGCTTAGACCAAACTGTCACTTATATTCAATCTCTATTTGAAAACGGGCAATCTTACGGGACAATCAATAAAACATATTATAACCCTCAAACCCAAGAAACAGCATTAGTTACATTTCATTGGGAAGCAGACAGCACCAATCCTAACATTGTTATCATTACCATACATGATGAACTATTATGAATAAATATATGAAAATATATTTCTACAAACCGGCAAACCAATATTGGTTTGCCGGTTTGTTCTTCTTTATAGCTCTAATATTAGGTTGTCCCAATAATACAAATGCAGCACAAGGTGATTCTTTGATTTATAATAAGTCTGCTATAACATTATTTCACATTGAGAAAATTAACATAGAATCTCAAGATGAGTTAAATTTCACAAGTGGGTTTAGCGTTATAGGTCTAAAACAATACAAGGGAGATACTTTATTATTAGTCAGTTATAAATTAGATAAGAGCGGATTAAAGATTACTCATTTAATTTTTCAACCTATATTGTTTAATGGGAGAAAAAAATTAAAGCCACTGATATATGCTCTAACTTCCGGAGATAAAGTTGATATGATTAGAAGTATTACTTTCAACCTCAATCAGAACTTATGTTATTTATTTTCTTCATTTTCAGTGCTTGAATTTCAAATAGATTTTCATAATTCTATCCTAAACCGTATCTCATCCACCCCTATTCCCACAACACTTGCATTCGTTGGTTTTTCTGAAAATCATGAAACAATTCTTCAAGAAAAACAACAATACTACATTTATCAATCTGAGTTTGTCGGCAATAATACGATCAGGTTAATTCAATTTATTCATACCTCTTTTTTAGCATATTTGGATACTGCAAATAAAGCAATTCCTTGCGGATGGTTTGAATATAATGTTCAAACAAAAAAGTTTAGCCCAATTCAACCCATCATTATTCAAGGCATCGATTTTACTGCATTCAATCAACAAAATTTAATTGCACTTCTTTATGGAAAAATTTTTTATTCTGATGGATACTCTGCACGTTTATATATGATTGACCCTGAGTTTAAAACAAAAGATTCATTTGAAATAGAATGTCTAAAAGACCACCCATACTGGTTTCCATTAGAAAAAGATTCAATAAATTATATTAATCAAGGCTTGTCTGCATATTTCACCAATAATGAAAGAAATAATTACATTGATAAATGGGGGTTTTCAAAATCTAGAATAAGAAACTTTTGCGCAATTGGCGACCCTACAGATTCAGTATTTGCAGTTTTGTGGGATATTGGCTTTACTAACCCAAAGTATCTCAGTAGAACCAAAGTAGATTCAACAATCAATAAAACTTTCTTGGTGCTATGCAAGATCAAATCCAACAAAGTAACTGCAATTACTTCAAATCTTTGTTATCCAAATGAAAAGAATAAAAATAGAAAAATCACTCCCACTAACTTTCATTTTATGATGGATATTGGTCAACTGACAAATATGGATAAAGACGGATTAGTCGTGTTTTGGCCTGCTACACAGGACTATGTTGATACTGCTATTCAATTCTTTTTAGAAACCGACCCTTCTAAACAGCTAAATTGGAACGACATCAATGCTGTCAGATTTTATCAAAAGGAGGACAAACCTCAGGCTGCACTTCTCTTTTTTAAATTAAATACATATTTTGAAACCAAAAAAGAATGATATCTGCTTTCAAATTCATGGGCTTAAAGAGAAAAACATGAGCAAAATCATTCACATTCAGCCATATAATTCAAACTGCACTCACTTCTGCATTGCCTTTTACTCTGAACTTTCGTCCGGTGCTGACTTCTTTGCACAAATACCATGTACGAAGACGGGTTTCTTTGACTAAGCATAAACCATTATTGAGTTTAAATGTTGCTCCGGGCGGTATTGCATCCAAAGTGATGATTGCATCGCCTTTGTCATATTTCCTGAGTACTGATATCAAATGAGTGTCTGAAAGAAAAGTAGCGGGTGTTTTGATAAAAAATTTAGTCAAAGCTGACTGTATATCGGGGGGCAACAATCCGGACATCAAAACAGGCTGTGCCATTTCCTTAAAAATCCTTTTCCATTCCTCTCCATGCGGCTCAGCTTTGCGTCCAAAGTCTTCCCATGTTTTGACGTGTGCCATTTCGTGAATATAAACCAATAGAAAATAGTACGGATTCAGGTCTGAGTTAACCGTAACTTCATGCTTTTTTCTGCCTTGCACAGGAGGACGGTAATCACCCGATTTCGTATTGCGCGGGCGCTTTACTTTTAAATCTACCTTGTATTGCACCAATAAATCTGCACAGAATGAAGCAAATTCTTGGGGTACATACTTTTTAAAACCTGATATGATTTGGTCTTTTGTCATTAACGAAGGGTATTAATAACTTTTGCGGGCTTCATACACTGCCTCCATCTCATTGTAAAATTCTTTGCCAAACGCTCTGATGATGGGGTCTTGCAGAAATTTAAAAACAGGTATTCCAAGTTTATCTCCCAACTTCAATGCAGGTTTGCAAATATCCCATTCGTGATAGTTTAAGGCTGTGTATTCCCCTACTTTTGACACTCTGATGGGATAGAGATGACAAGATATGGGTTTCTTAAAATCTGACTTGCCGTCTCGAAATGCTTTTTCAAGTGCACAACCGAGAATGCCACGTTCGTCCCTGAATGAAAACACACACTCTCCGGTAGGCAAACAAGTGGTAACCAATTCTCCTACATAATCCTTCTCATAAAACCCTGATTGAGCTAACAGTTCTTTTTGTTTTTCGGGTAAATAAGATTCTACGTTTTTGATATTTTTACGGATGGGTTCTAATTCCTCTGTATCCAGCGGTGCGCCTGCATCCCCTTCTACACAACATGCGCCCAGACATTTATCTAAATTGCAAACAAATTTTACATCAAACAATTCATCTGAAATCAGTTTATCTCCAATCAGAATCATGGTTTCATACCTTTGAGATATTTTTCAAAACCTATTTTTTCGATTTTATCCGCTTTTTCCAACACGGATTTTTCGAGGTCTTTTTTGTATTTGTCTATCCTTGCACGGACTTTGGCATCAGAAGCTCCAATGATTTGCGCAGCAAACAAACCGGCATTCGCAGCCCCATTGATAGCCATAGTTCCCACCGGTACACCGGGAGGCATTTGTACTATACTGTACAGGCTGTCCACACCGGAAAGATTGGAAGATTTGACCGGCACACCCACCACGGGTAAGGACGAAAACGAAGCCAACATTCCGGGCAAATGAGCTGCTCCTCCGGCTCCGGCAATGATTACTTTGAAACCCTTTTTGGCTGCTGTTGTGCCATATTCGGCAAGCCTTTGGGGTGTTCTGTGTGCGGAAACAATGGATAGCTCAAATGAGATTTTGAGTTTTTGCAAAATTTCAGCCGCGCCTTGCATCACCGGCAAATCGCTGTCTGAGCCCATTACTATTAATACATCTGCCATAAAAGTCGTATGTTTGTGTGCGGCAAAGATAAAACTTCCATAGACAATGAACATCAACTAAAAGCATTCTAAGTTAAAAACAAACATTCAATAATTACCCGGAACAACTGACTTTCCCTGCTGTCATGCTGAGTGGATTGGCTACTCCTAACACCACACCCCCTATTGTCATGCTGAGTGCTTTTGTTGCTCCGAACAAAAGTGTATCGAAGCATGCGCTGCTCATCCTTCGATACACTCGCCCTCTGCACATACCCTGCCGCGAGCACTCAGGATGACAATGCGCCTCTGTATGCTGAGTGGCTTGGCTGCTCCTAACAATACACCTCTCCTGATGTCATGCTGAGTGCTTTTGTTGCTCCGAACAAAAGTGTATCGAAGCATGCCCTGCTCATCCTTCGATACACTCGCCCTCTGCGCATACCCTGCCGCGAGCACTCAGGATGACAATGCGCCTTTGTATGCTATGTGGCTTGACTGCTCCGAACAAAAGTGTATCGAAGCATGACCGGAATTCGTTTACTAAACTGTGATAACTTTATTTGTAAAAAATTTGTTTATAAGAGAGAGGGGGGGGTATATTTGCTGTTAAAAATCAATCAATTTCTCACTTAATTAATTCTCACTATGAAGAGAGCCATATTTATTTCCGCATTGTGGTTATTCTCATGCCTTACGACAGTAGCATCAGATAGTTTGCATTTCAAGAAAATAGCCGATTTCCCAAAAAATATAATGGGTAATACCACACAAGTTGAAAGCCTTGTGGAGTACAACTCACAGTTGATTTTTGCTACTCGCGCAGGTATTTATAAAATAAGTAAAAAATCACAAATTGAATCTTTTAGCAATGGAATAACAGGAAACAAAGCTGCTACACATTTAGTTATATTTGAAAACACACTGTATGCTTCGTTCCAATTCAACGGTATTTATAAACTCGGGAAAGACAACAAAACGTGGTTGCCGGTCAAGAAAGGCTTAAGCGATTCTGTTATTTTCTCAATGTCAGTTTGCAACGGGAAACTATTTGCAGCAGGGTATGACAGTAAATTATTTGAATGGAACAGCAAAGAAGATAAATGGGAAACTATTGAAGGTACTGTCCGTGGCATAGTCAGTTGCGCCTGCAACAACAATGTATTGTTAATGGGAACTAACGGCAACAGTATCTATCGCTATAATATACAAAACAGACAAACTGTTAAAATAGCACAGTTATTCAAACCGGACAATTACAATGGCGAGACAATTGGTTTTGGGGTATTAGCCATGTCTGTTCACGCCAACAACATCTATGCATCGGTTCACACAAAAGGCACATATTATTCATCCGATCAGGGAAAAACATGGGAAACAAGTCCTATCCCTTTTACCGCTTCGTTTTTAGAAAATGCAAACGATCACATTATTGGCATTCATGCAGGAGAAAAGACCGGTCTTTATGTTTTAGACACCGAAACGCTTTCATTTAATCCTCTCGTTACATCGTTAAATGAAAAAGTGGTTTTTATGTGTATTGCGGGAGATAGGCTGATAATTGCAACCATAGGCAGACTTTATGAGCTCTCTTTGAGCAAGCTACATGACTATTATAAAAATTGAAGTGTTGTCTTGCTGTGTGGTCGGTGACAACACCAAGCACGGCTAAAAATTCCAAAATTACATAGAGAAAATTCCAAATTTGCATAGGGAAAATTCCAAAATTGCCTAAAATGGATTACTTTTGCGATGTGATTAATCGCATTGCAAAGAAGAAAATTCTGGAAATGGCAAAGAAATTTCCGATTATTGTCCTTACTGGTCCAAGGCAATCCGGAAAAACTACGATAAGCAAACAAAGCTTTCCAGACTATAGGTATGTGTCATTGGAAAATCCGGACGATTTGAATTTTGCCCTCTCCGACCCAAAAGGTTTTTTGAGTTTTTATGATAAAAAAGTTATCATAGACGAAGCCCAAAATGTTCCTGAACTATTTTCTTATTTGCAACAAATTGTTGACACATCCAATCATACGGGGCAATACATTCTGACTGGTTCTCAAAACTATTTGATGATGGAAAAAATTAGTCAAAGTCTGGCTGGCAGAGTTTACTTAATGAATCTTTTGCCTTTGTCTTTTGATGAATTAAAATCAGAAAAGAATTTCGACCTTGATTCTGTTATTTTCGAAGGTGGATATCCCCGTATTTATGACAAGAAAATAGCACCGCAAGATTTCTTCCCATCTTATATACAAACCTATGTAGAACGCGATGTCAGAACCATTTTGAACGTTCAAGATATTTCGACTTTTCAAAAGTTTATACAACTGTGTGCCGTTCATGCCGGACAACTTTTTAATGCAAGTGCAATTTCAAATGCTTTGGGACTGAGTGTAAAAACTGTCCAAAACTGGATTTCTATTCTGGAAACAAGTTTCATTGTTTTTCAGCTAAAACCTTGGCATAATAATTTTTCAAAAAGAGTTGTAAAAACTCCTAAACTCTATTTTTATGATTCGGGTTTACTCTCGCATTTATTGGGAAAAGAAAATAAAGAAGACTGGATTGTATCTTCTCATAAAGGAGTTTTATTTGAAAATACAATAATCACAAATATCCTGAAAGACCATTATAATCAAGGTGCGTCAAGAAATTTTTATTTCTGGCGAGATAGCAATGGCAACGAAATTGATTTAATTATTGAAAAGGGTAAAAATGTTCAATGTATTGAATTGAAATCATCTCAAACAGTAAAACCTGAATACCTGAAATCGCTCCACTATTTGGATAAAATCGCACCACAATTTGACCTTGAACATTATTTAATAAACACCCAAGACCAAACACAAAAAAGAAGCAATGAAACTATTTTGAGTTGGAAGGACACGGATTTGTTGATAATGTAACTCGCTCGGCAAATTGGGTTCGATATAATTACCCGAAAATTGTTGGTTACAACACTAAAATATTCCTGCAATTTATTCTTTGTGCATTTAACTATGACAAATCAATCATTAATTTGGCATATATTTAGCATATTTTTCCGAGTTTTGCACATTAAATTTAGAATATTACAACCTCACATTAGTATGAAAACATTCATCACCCTCATTTTTGCATTCTCGCTCACATCCGCAATCGGACAAAATTACAAGCTTGTTACGTTATCAGATCTGCCGACTCTCTTGCAAGAGGCGCAAACTGACCGAAACCAGCAGATAGAGCGACAAGCTGCATTGGAGTTTCACAAATTGATTAATCAGTATAGAAAATCCCAAAATATTGACTCATTGGCATGGGATGAAACATTCTGGTTGACAAGCCGAAATCACAGCCTATATTTAGCCAAGAATGCTGACTATTCTTACTTCTCTCATGATCAAGTCAAAAACAGACCTTATTTCTCAGGTATAGACCCCGGCAATAGATTAAGTTATGTCGATGGAAACAAAAACACCCGCTTTTGGACAAATGAAAATATTTTACAAAACAATATAGACTACACGCTCACATCTGTTGAGCAAATTGCAAAACAGATGGCAAAAGATGGATTCAATCAATGGAAAAAGTCTCCGGGACACAATGCCAATATGTTAAATGCAAGAGGTTATCACGGTGTTGCGTTTATCATCAGCGGGAGCAACTTTTATGGAACTGATTTGTTTGGAACAATAGTCAAGTCCAATAATACCAAAGAAAAAAACATGAATTCAAGTTATGGCATCACTCAAGAAGAACCTGAAAAGCTCAATGTTATCAAAGCCGGAAAAGAAATTGCCGACATACTTGAGAAGAAATTTCTGGCTGTAAATGCTGAACTCAAAAAAGACAAAGAACTAACAGAAACTTCCAAAGAATACGTGCAGGCGAGGATTGATGGCAGAGGCGACAACATGGAGCATGAATCTTTTTCTGCAATCAACACAAAGAAAAAGCGTAAAACGACACAAGTGGAAATGTTTGTTTTTGTTTCACAGGAAGAAGCAAATTTTAAAACCGAGGATGTTGCAAACAATTTGTTCGAACAACTGATTAACGGCAATGAAATATCGCTGGATGAGTATCGGTCTATGGGCTTTACGGTCAAAGTAAAACGCAAAAAAAGTAAGCTTGAAACATATATCATCCTGATTTTGGAGAAGGACAATTCATAGCTGTACTTATCCTCGCAAATTTGCGTTAAGGGTATAATAATCTTTGAAATAAATATGAGAAAGCTGATTGTACTTCTCACACTGCTGCTCAGCTCCATAGGCACATTTGCTCAATACAAATTAGTGAAAGCGGCTGATTTGCCTGATGTTATCAAGACAGCTAACAAAGATTCAATACAACTACTCGAGAGATTGATTGCAATAGAGTTTCACAAAATACTCAACCAATACCGCAAAGACAACAAACTCGACACCTTAGCTTGGAGTGATATTTTGTGGCTTACATCACGCAATCACAACGCCTATATGATTGCCAATGACGAGCTTACGCATAATGAAGAAAAGAACAAACCATACTTTACGGGTGAAAAACCGGGCGACCGGCTAAACTACGTACAAGGAGATAAAGGCAGAATGGATTGGTCCGGTGAAAATTGTCTTTACACTTCAGCAACTACATACGTCATGTATGTCAACAAAAAAAGTATGCAAGAATATGCCAAAGCCAATGCATTGGAATGTTTGGATATTTGGAAAAGCTCACCGGGGCACAATGCCAATATGCTACGATTAAATCACAGGAAACATGGCGCAGCATTTACTTTTGATGACAACACAATCTATGCAACTGACTTGTTCGGATACGGCTTTTACGATGATAACACCACATCAGATTTTGACAATAAACAAACCAATAGCACGCCCAACAGCAATTCGACTCCAATCATCACTGAACCTATACACAAATTCAGCCCCGGCAAGTCCAACAAAGAGTTGAAGAACGGCATTATCGCCAAGATGAAAAATACAAATAAACAGATTGCTCTTGCAAAACCTTTTGAAGAAGCTGCACAAAAACACATAGCTTATTTGCAAGCAAATAATTCCTTGTCGAGTACTGAAATCAAGGGCAACAAATCTTTTTATGGTGCTACTCCCGCACAACGCATAGCCAAGGCAAATTATGGAGGGTGGAAATTTCTTCATCCAAAATTAAAAAACATAAGCGAAACAATCGCTTTGATTGAAATGAACGAAGATGACTTTGATGCATCGACCGTGATTGAAGAACTGTGGACACAACTGATTACAAATTCCAACATAGATTTATCTGAATACAACATAGCAGGACTGTCTGTCAAAACCAAGCGCACCAAACAAGGCATCCAAATACATGCAGTACTGCTCTTACATCCATAGTTTATGTAGATTTGCAGACCGAATTTAATGACAAGAAAACTCAAGACTGTAGAGCTGAACCGATTGTCGGTGGATGAGTTCAAGCAATCAGACAAAATCCCATGTGTTGTGGTGTTGGATAACATCCGCAGTGCTTACAATGTAGGTGCTATATTTCGCACAGCCGATGGTTTTTTATTGGAACGTGTATTACTGTGCGGAATCACCCCTACACCTCCCCACAAAGAAATATACAAAACAGCCATTGGCGCGGAAAACAGCATGCAATGGGAATATCATCAAGACGTTGCAAAAGCAATCGTAACACTTAAACAGCAAGGATATTTCATAGTTGCATTAGAACAAACCTCAGACAGCACTTTGTTACAAGACTGGATATGGAAGAAAGGCACAAAGTTTGCCCTCGTATTGGGCAACGAAGTGGACGGAATATCAGACAGTGCAATGCCTTTGTGTGATGCTTATATTGAAATACCTCAGTTTGGTACCAAACATTCATTTAATGTTGCAGTGGCAGCCGGCATGCTCATCTGGGACATGATCAGAGCTATTAAGAAATGAAAAAAATATTTTTATTTATTATATTTATTCTGTTTCTCTTCAACCCTTTGAGAGCGCAGGTTTATTCCGAACAGGATATACGCACCGAAATGAAACGTATTGATAGGTTTGATGGGACAGAAGACAGTACGATTACGCTCAGCACCCAGATTCAGACCCAAAGAGCAAGCAAAGTATTTGTTGCCATCCCAAACTCAATCTTAGAATATTTAAATACTGAAAATAAAGGCATAACCTATTCGCGCAGAGTGTTAAAGGGGCTTTACGACATTTTATCCAAAGTGAGCGAAAACGACTATTACCATCTCACACATTACGAAAAATTGATGACATTGGCGTATGAATTGGTAACAGAAAAGAATGATGAAATTCTCTATAACAGATTAATTGCAGAAGCAAAAATTTCTATTTTTTTATCTGAATTCATCAAGAACAGAACTTTTGCACGCGACTATTGGCTATACACAATCAAATTCTACCCGACCGATGCGCTGACACAATTTATTTCCATTTATAATGAACCTTATGCAATGGAAGTGTTGGAGGCTATTGCATTGGACGCCCCAACTGTAATAAAAGAATATTTTGGTTCCAACCATTTGAACTACCGTGTGTTGAAAGAAACCAAAAATAAAAATGTACAAACAATGCTTGACATTTACAGACAGTATGGTTCTTCGTCCAAGGCGTATGTGCTCATCAACGAAATTATTGCCGGCAGACTTAGTATAGCACAAGCAAACGAAATCGGACAAGATGAAGACAAATTGTTTCATAAATTATTAGAAATCAGAAAGCAACAAAATATTTTTGGAAATTATAGTGTAGAAAGAGAGTTGAAGGCGCATTGCATGGAAACTGTAGTGGAAATCAATCTGCGACATGACGAATCGAATGAATACCGATTTGAGCCCATCAATAATAGCCCTGCAAGTGACATTTACGCATATCTGGTTTATACACCGGAAGAAGTATTCACTTCGTCCTTCTTGGGCATGTATGACAGAATGATGAGCAAAAGAGAGCAAAAATCGGGTTTCCAATTTCTCAAATCAGTAGGTTTTAATAGGTTCAGAGTATTCTTGAAAGAATGTGCCAACTATAACAAGATAGATGAATTTTTGGCTACAATGACTGCGGATGAGAAACAAGAGCTGTTTACAATGCTTTGCACTGATTTGGACAAAATGGGAGGAGATTTGGGTCCGGCAGTGGATGTAGCAGATTTTTACGGCTCACTTCAACGGGCAGATTTAAAAAATCAACTAAAATCAATCATCGAAAAAATCATGATTGACCGTGCCACCCGCGAAGACATGAACGGAATGAAACTCTATGGGTTACTATACAAAGTGATGGGTGGAAATCCCGAAACCTATATTTGGCAATTTGATTTTGCGCTTCCGGCTCTTGATAGAGTAACTCAGGCAGAATTGTTTACCAAGGGAAAACACATCCAAGAACATTTCTTTTTTGATGACGAAGATGGTGAAGCAGCCTTCAATAATTTCATGTCCTACTTTGGTACAGACTGGAAAAAAACAGACAAGGGCAATTATATGCTGATAACAACCGGGACAAGCAAGGTAATTGAAATATATGCCATCAAACCTTCTCATGAAATTGAAGCACGTGAAGAATTGCGTAAATACTTTGACAGCAATAGACGTTACCCTGATTTGATTGTACACAGAGGACATTCTTATTATATAGAAAACACCATTGCAGCCATGACCAACCAAACCAAAGTAGCCATTCTTGGCTCTTGTGGAGGATATCAAAACATCGCTCAAGCAATGGAAAACGCGATGGATGTACAGATAGTTTCAACCAAACAAGTAGGTACATTAGCGGTGAACAATGCATTGATTTTTGAAACCATTGAAACCATTCGCAAAGGCAATGACATCGTGTGGAATGACCTATGGAAAAGAGTGAGAGCCAAAGTTGGAGGCAACCCGAGATTCAATGATTATATCCCACCAAACCAAAATCTGGGTGCAAGATTTATCAAGGCATACAACAATCTTACTGTAAAAGATAATTAGAAGTTTACTAAATCTTCAAACTTCTTTTTTCCTCTCAAATAATAATCAAGCACAATACTACGGTTATAAATTCCCTGACGTTCCGTAAGTTGATAATGATTTAGATTTTGTTTTGTCCAATACCGGATACGAGTCAAAAAGCGAAAATGTGCTTTTGCAACTGCTCCAAAATGGCGGATTTTGCCTGAAAACAAGAAACGATAAGCCGCCAGGTGATCTAAAAGCAGACGTATCAGTATTTTTGAAAACAATTCTTGACGTGGAAGATTTTTCGCCATCATTGCCAACCCGTTGTGAAAATTCAAAAATGTCTTGCGCGGATGACCCATCGCAAGCGTTGCACCACCAACGTGATAAACTCTTGACTCTGCGCAAAGCATAATCTTATAACCTTTGTTTTTTAGCCTCCAGCACAGGTCAATTTCTTCCATGTGTGCAAAAAAATTATTATCCAATCCTCCCACTTCATGAAACTTGCTTGCCCTGATAAAAAGGCTCGCTCCGCTCGCCCAGAACACTTCTCTGTTCTGATTATAATCTTCTCTAATCTTTTCTACAGAATCAAAAATCCGCCCCCTACAAAATGGATATCCGTATTTATCTATAAAACCACCTGCTGCTCCCGCATATTCATATTTGCTTTTATCCTTCCAGTCAATTATCAAAGGCTGAACTGCCGCAATGCTATTATCGCTCTTTGCAAGTTGCACCAATGGTTGCAACCAATTCTCATCAACTTCAATATCTGAATTCAGCAACACGTAATAATCTGCTTGAATCAATGAAAGTGCCTTATTGTATCCACCTGTAAAACCAAAATTTTTGTGAAACTGCAAAAGTGTAATCTGCGAAAAATGAGTTTTGACAAATTCAACACTATCATCAGTAGAAGCGTTGTCAGCAACTACAATTTCGAGGTTAGACCAGTTGGTTTTAAGTACAGATGGCAAAAATTTCTCTAACCAATTCCTTGTACTGTAGTTCAGAATTACAACAGCTACTTTTGGATTTTTCTCCATCAATTCAGGTTGAAATTATAATCTACAGTATTCTTTTTGAAGGGAATAAACAAAAAACTTGCACCCAAGGGAGTAATCAGAAATATGCAAGCGTGTGAGGCAGGGTTTTTCCATGCTTTTTTGAATTCTGCCATCTTATCTTCCACAACTACACCTTTTTCAACAAACTCTTCAAGTGTTGATGCATATATGCTCCATGATGTACCGAGGTCATTGCGGTCTATAATTTGCTCTCCTAAGTCTAAGGACATTTGAGTGGCAACAAAAATAGGATATTCAGAATACCCTTCCTTACGGATATCATTTGAAACTTCGATGATTGAGTCCTTGTACAAGGGTAAATCCTTGTTCAAAGTTTCAAGATATAATTTTACTTCATCGGTATGTGACATACAAGGGGCAAATTTAGGCTAAAAATGCGTTACAACTGCATTTCGACATATCAAACAAGTTCATATTTTTGCGGCATGATTCAAAGAAAACAAACTCTCTACCTTTTGATAGCAAGTCTTTTTGCATTTGTTTACCTTTTAACTAACCCTACAATATCAGAAGTTGTTGGCAATCTGCAAGGGAGCGACAATATTGAAACATTAAGAATTGGTTTTAGAACCACCGAATTTATCAATGCTGCTAATACTGCGCAGATAGTCAACAGCAACAACAGTTATATAATTTTCACACTAACTATTATTGGCATTTTTGGCTTAGCATCTATATTTCTTTTCCACAAACATAAATTACAGTTACGCTTTGCTTCCTATTTATTGATGTTTGATTTGCTTCTTTTCTTTATGATTTATTATCAAACTTCCTTGGGGGTAAAGGTGTTTGACACTGCCGACACTCATTGGAAAATTGCTGCTTTTATGCCCATTATCCTTCCCTTCCTGCACTTCTTTGCATTGCGAGGCATTGTGCATGATATCAAATTGCTTAAGTCTGTTGACAGGCTAAGATAGTAGATATAAACCGAAGTTTAATTAGGAAATCATTTTTTCAAAATTGTAAACTTACAGTTGTTAGCTACATTATCAACATATCTCATCGATTGCGTGCTTGTTTTTTTGTAAAATGATCACTACTTTTGCACCCGCATTTTTTTAACCCTTCATGAAATTTAAATCTTTTATTATCAGCGCACTAAGTGTCTTATTACACTTAACAAATCAAAGTACTTTTGCCCAGAGCAAGATGTATTGTTCGCAGCCTGCTGTCGGATGCGCAAGCACAGATTTGTCAAACTACGGAATTAATTCCAACACCAATGCTTCAACCATTGAGTATGACAACCTTGTTTCACTTTACCATGGAACTTTAACCCGCAACGGGGACGGGACATACTCAGGATGGGGACAAGGTGCCGCAAACAATGGAACTGGCAACTTAACAACTCCAAGTGAAATCAACAAGACTAACTTTCCTGCACTCAGAGGCGATATCTTAAAAATTGCCGGAGGTTCAAATGGCTCAAATGCAGGTGGCACCGGCAAACACCAATATATTGTCCTAACCACCCATGGATTGTTTGTTTGGGGTGAAAGAGGCATTTTATTGGAAACAGACGCAACCACAAGCACAACTTTTCAAAAAATAGATGTTTCTCAACTCACCGGTGCAGACACAACGGGTTTACCCACAAACGTAAAACCCGGTGATGTAAAAATGATGTTTGGAACTCGTTCTACTTTGGCGATTACTACTTGTAGCGGGGACGTTTGGGTGCTTTCCACGCAAACAGATATGCGAGGCAGAGGTGCAAGCGGAACTAATGCTGCCAGCCAAAGAAGATGGAGACAAGTAACAATCAATACCTCTTCAGATCCGCTGACTGATATCGTAGTAGCGCGAGGCTGCTACAACACAATGTTTGCCTTAAGCTCCGACAATAAATTGTGGACTTGGGGAGTAAGAGTATATTTAGGTAACAGTACCAGTATAAAATCAAATATTCAGAGAGCTACTCAGATGACCTTACCCCAAGACGGAGGTGTTGATATTGACGTAAAAATGATAGGGATGACTTGTGATGCAAATACAACAAATAGAATTACCTATTATGTACTTGCCAAATCAGGCAAACTATATGCACTTGGAAACAATACGAACCGACAATTAGGTGATTTCACAACGACTACAAGCACCTCTTGGGTAAGAGTTAAATATAATAACAACGCCACCCCCGACTACATGGATGATATAGTTTGGATTAGTCCAAACGAACATGATGGATTTGCAAATGCATCCTACCGAGTTCCTGCAATCAATGCAATCAATAATGACAAGCAACTTTGGGCATGGGGCAGCAATCACAATGGTATGATTGGCATGGGTGCATCTTCTACGGGGGTTGATCCCGGACGTCCCGGCAACACAACTGCGAGCACTGACTCTATTTTAGCAGTTGAAACCGGGGGGCACACTTCCATGATTATCAAACAATGTGAAAAGAACTTTGGTTATACCGGACACAGAACAGGTGGCAGTATGGCGTGCGGAGGATGCGCAGAAGCAGATATAACTTCTTATGATTTTGGCACAATTCCCGTAAATATATGCGGGGTACCCAGCAATGCATCTATTAATGTCAATCCTATTCCTATTTTTATTTCATCTAGTACAACCTTTTGTTTTGGCACAGACTACATACTGCAGTTGAGTGAAGAGGGAACCAGCGTTACATTTTCCATTAACAAAGACCCTCTTGGGATTGTAACCTTAGTACCCGATAAAGACAATGCCAACAATGACACACTCAAGTTTAGCCAACCCGGGACAGTTGAGATTAAAGCATCAATGAAAGACATTTGCAATCCTGTTATCCCAATTGACACCATCATTACAGTAACCATGTTACAATGCAAATTAGCCTTACCGGACAACAATCATGGTTTTGTAAATAATGAAATCAGTGGCAATGTTTCAACAAATGATGTAAATGCAGCACCGGTAAAATATGGCATGTCTCCAAATCTCAAATCTTCACCATCCGGCAGCACTCCTGTAATCAGCATGGGCAGTGATGGTAAATATACGTTTACTGCCGACAAACCCGGCAAGTATGTTTATGAAGTATCCATTTGCGACATAGGACAAATTTCAAATTGCTTGACAGAGGAACTCACAATTTGGATAAAAAACGACTCTACGCTTAGCAATCCTCCCATGGCATCTACCGATGTAACAAGCACCAAAAAGAATACAGCCGTAACTATTCCTACTTTGTCAAACGACCAAGTCGGCTCCAAAGGGAAATCATTAGTTCCAAGCAGTGTTACGATTGTTTCCGGAACAGCGCCAAATACATCTACCGAAGGCAGCTTATCTATAAACAGCTCCACCGGAGAGATAACATTTACTCCCGTAAGCACATTTACAGGCATAGTAAGCTACTCATACGAGGTTTGCGATAACACAAGTCCAACCCCTCTTTGCTCTCAAGCTAAACAAATTATTCACATATCAGGGAGCAGCTCACAAAATGCTACCTATGGCGCAGATGATTATGCCAACACCAATTTCAACACGCCTGTTTCAGGAAATGTAAAAACCAATGATGCAGACGCAGAAGGTGACAATCAAGAAATCACTCCACAAACAACCACCAAACCCGGAGTTGGAAAATTAGTCTTAGACAAATTTGGGGCATACACATTTACTCCTGCTTATGGATTTTATGGCAGCACCAACTTTGAATATGAAACATGCGATGACAATGCAACTGACCCGGTATGTACCAAAGCTACATTATACATTACAGTAAATAAAGAAGAAACTTATGATGACTTTCATAGCACAGTAACAAACGTACAAATAGCAGGCGATGTCAGCACAAACGACAACTTACCTTTAGGTTACACTTATGGCAATGTAAGTTCGGTAGTAGGTAATCCATCAGCTTCTGTCCCCACATTAAGCACAGACGGCACATATACATTCAAAACAAGCGTACCCGGTGTATATAAATTTAAGGTGGATGCTTGCACACCCGCACCCGGCAGCATCTGCATAACCGAAATACTAACTATTACTGTAGTAAAAGATGTTTATTCCGCAAACAACAAACCCACAACAACCATAGATTACGGTTTGATGCAAGGACATCCTACAACTCCTGCTACTTTAGTGGTGAATGTTAGCAACAACGACAAGACAGTCAATACTATCAACTTAACACCCGCCCTTGCCCAACCAACCATTGTTTCTGCAAGCAATAAAAATGGCGCAACAATTAATGTAAATATGGCAGGCAATGTTGAATATACACCCAAAGCAGGTTTCTATGGAAAAGATACCTTCATGTATGAAATATGTGAAGCCCCCGCAGGTACACTATGCATACAAGAATATGTTATTATTACTGTAAATGAGCCTTCTACGCCCAATGCAGTACAAGCAAGTGATGATTATAGCTTTACCACATCAGGAAATTCCATAACTGCTACAGCAGCAAACGGTTTGATACAAAACGACTTTTCTACGCAAACAGCCGGAACAAAAACTGTGAGTCTAAAAACCGGAGTAAGCGCAAGCCCTGCTGGTGTGGGCACACTTTCGCTAAGTACTGATGGCAGTTATACTTTTACACCGGATGTGTCTTTCATTGGAACTACGATATTTCCCTATACGATGTGTGACGGTACTGTGTGCACCGATGCTACATTGTATATTCAAGTTTTCAGCCCGAGCATGTTGCCTATCAGCTTGATTAACTTTTCTGCTAAACTCACTAATTCACTCCAAGTACAATTAGATTGGACAAGTGCACAAGAAACAAACAATGATTTCTATACTATCAAAAAATCCAATGATGGAATCAACTGGGTAGTTTTGGGCAATGTGAATGGTGCCGGAAACAGCAACCATAACAATCACTACAACATGATAGACCCACTTCCAAGCGAAGGAATTAACTATTACACTTTGTCTCAAACTGATTTAGATGGAACAGTTGCAGAATTAGGTATGAGAACCATTATTCTAAACCCTGTGTTTAATGAACTAATCAAAGTTTATCCCAATCCTTCCAATGGTGTTATCCATATTGAAGGAGCAGGAGTTGATTTTTCTTATATCATCACAGATGTACAAGGCAGAACAATTGCCAGAGGCGAGTTCAGCGACAAATCAACCATAGAAAACTTAAGTAGAGGACTTTACTTTATCCGATTACAGATTGGAAACAGAGTGCAGTCTTATAAAATTGTGGTAGAATAATCAACTATCAAAGAATAAATAAAAAAAGCTGTCTCATTGGAGACAGCTTTTTTTTATTTCAACTTTCTTAATAAAGCGTGCATGGATGTATGTTCAGCAAGCATTGCAGGCAATTGTTCAACAGACATTCGTTTTTGTTCCATACTGTCTCTTTCTCGGACTGTTACCATTCCGTCTGTCAAAGAATCATGGTCAATGGTAATACAATAGGGTGTTCCTATTGCGTCCTGTCTGCGGTAACGCTTGCCGATAGAGTCTTTCTCTTCAATGAAGCAATCAAAATTCAAGTGCAAATCATTGTATATTTTTTCTGCTAATTCGGGCAGACCATCCTTGTTAACCAAAGGCATAATCGCTGCTTTGATTGGTGCTAATGCAGGGGGCAAGCTAAGTACTGTACGTGTTTCTCCATTTTCTAAGGTTTCTTCATTTAGATTTTCGCAAATGGTCATCAAAAACAATCGGTCTAAACCTATTGAAGTTTCAATAACATAAGGAGTATAGCTTTCATTCAATTCTGCATCATGGTATTTTATTTTTTTACCTGAAAATTCTTGATGCTTGCTCAAATCAAAATCGGTACGAGAGTGAATTCCTTCTAATTCTTTGAATCCGAACGGAAATTTATATTCAATATCCACAGCCGCATTGGCATAATGGGCTAATTTGTCATGGTCATGAAAACGGTAGTGTTCGGGTTTGATTCCCATTGCCAAGTGCCATTGCATACGGGTTTCTTTCCATTTGTTGTACCATTCGATTTCGGAACCGGGTCTTACAAAAAATTGCATTTCCATTTGCTCAAACTCTTTCATGCGCATGATAAACTGCCGGGCAACAATTTCATTTCTAAAAGCTTTGCCGGTTTGTGCAATACCAAAAGGAATTTTCATTCGGGCAGATTTTTGTACATTCAGAAAATTCACAAAAATTCCCTGAGCTGTTTCGGGACGTAGATAAAGGGCTTCTTCACCGCCATCAGTTGCATTCATTTGGGTGGAATACATCAGGTTAAATTGTCTGATGTCAGTCCAATTGCAGGTTCCGGAAATAGGACACACGATATTTTGTTCTTCGATAAAGTCCTTAATCATTTTCAGGTTATTACTTTCCAATCCTGTCTTCAAAACAGTAGCTGCATGGTTTATTTTTGCCTGATATTCCAATACTCTGGGATTTGTTTCGCGGTATTGCTGTTCACTAAACGAGTCTCCAAAACGAGTTGCTGCTTTCTCAATCTCTTTGCTGATTTTGGCATCCTGTTTATCTATAAACTCTTCAATCAATTGGTCTGCCCTATATCTTTTTTTAGAATCCTTGTTATCAATCATCGGGTCGCTGAATCCGTCCACGTGCCCACTTGCTTTCCACACTTTGGGATGCATAAAAATAGCGGCATCAACACCCACAATATTTTTATGTAAACGGGTCATGCTTTGCCACCAATACTGACGCAAATTATTTTTGAGAACAACACCTCTTGAACCATAATCATATACAGCACTCAAACCGTCATAAATCTCACTTGACGGGAATACAAAACCATACTCTTTGCAATGTGCAACAACCTTTTTGAAAAATTCTTCGTTAGAAAGCGACATATCAATATTCTGAAAATGAGGACGCAAAGTTAGTTTTTTTGACCTGCTTAAAAACTTTTTAAAATAGATTTGGAATTCTATTTTATTAAGTGCAAATTTGCAGTCCTTTTTTGAACAGAAGAACATGGCAAATATTAAGTCCGCAATAAAAAGAATTAGATCTAACGAGGCAAAAAGAGATCTTAATAAGTATCAGCACAAAACAGCACGTACCTTTATGAAGAGAGTTTACAAAACTGAAAACAAAACAGAAGCTTTGGAATTAATGCCAACAGTTTTTGGTATGTTAGACAAGTTAGCAAAGAGAAATATCATTCATAAAAACAAAGCTGCAAATCTTAAAAGTGGCTTAAACAAGCATGTTAATAGCTTGTCTTAAGTGTTTTCATATATTGAGTGTTTTTAATTGAAATTAAATCCTGTTCTCTTGAGAACGGGATTTTTTTATGGTTTTAAAATTCGACTGTATTCACTCGGATTATCTAAAATACCAAGCGCTCTTTTGACATCCTTGTCAAAGTGAAACATGATCGGATAAAGACTTTTTTCGCCATAATATCTTTTGGCAATTTCGATGTTCAATAATGGCATAATCACTTCCTTGTATCGCTCCCAATCTTTTTCTTTACTCTTGTTGATTTGTACATTGAGACTACTAACAATCCCTTCAATATCTGTGTTGAATTGTTCATCAACCGAGCAATTTTGCATTTTATCAATCTCTAACTCGGTTTGTGATTTATACATAAAGCCCTTGTTTTGACAAAATTTTCTAAAATCTTCAAACACATTCGGACTGAGTTTAAAGTCTCCAATATCAACAGAATCAGGATGTTGCTTGTAATATTCACTTGCAAATTCAAATATATAACTGCCGTTGCGCAAAGCTTTCATAAATTCATTGGCAATAGGTTTTTCCATGACAACATCCGGCTTGATGCCTGCACCTTCATACACTACCCTTCTGTTTTTAGTGTAAAATGGTTTGGTCAAACCGGCAGAATCCTTGTGTTTGTGTTTGCTGTATTCTATTTCCTGAATACACCTGCCGGAGGGGATAAAATACTTTGCAATAGTAACCTTCACTTGGTTGCGATAGGGTAATGGTATTACATTTTGCACAAGTCCTTTGCCATAAGAGTTGTGTCCAATCACCACTCCTCTATCTAAATCCTGAATAGTGCCGGCAACAATCTCTGAGGCAGATGCAGAGTTTTCGTTGATGAGCACTACCAAAGGTATTTTAGCGTCCAGAGGCAGCTCAAATGTCTTGTATTCTTGATAATATTCTTCTGTTTTTCCGCGCGTTATCACCAAGAGTTGATCCTTGTCAATAAACAGATTGAGAATCCTGATAGCATCTATCAACAGCCCCCCACCATTGTTACGCAAGTCAAGAATCAATCCTTTGAAGTTTTCATGGGTTCGCAATTCCAAAAAAGCTTGCTTTACTTCGTCAGCAGACCCATCCATAAACTGGTCGAGTTTGATATAGCCGTAATATTTGTTAACCATACCATAGTAAGGAACATTGCTAAAATCAGGTTTTTTACGCTCCAAATTAAACTCCAACACATCTGCGCCACGTTTGACTTTGATTTTAAGGAAACTACCCACCGCACCTTCAAAAGACTCATAAGTTTCTGAAACAGATTTGCTTGAAAAATCACGTCCGTTAATTTCTTGTATCACATCTCCGAGCTTCACCCCTTGCAAATCAGCCGAGGAACCTGATTTGACGGCAGAAATCACCAATTTATTTTGCATGAGCGTAATCTCAATGCCGGGTGTGCCAAAATCTCCTTTTCTTTTAATCAACGCATCTTCTACTTCGGCTTCTGTGTAGTAGTTAGTATAAGGGTCAAGCGAAGCCAACATGGCGTTAATCCCTGTTTTCATTAACTCACCGGGGTTCACATCTTCCACATAATTCAGATGTACTTCTTTGTAAACCGAAGTAAATATTTCAAGATTTTTGGTTACTTCAAACAGCCCCGAATCTTTGATTGCAGACAAGCCAAGAACCAAAACTAATGTAAGTGCGGTAAATCTTTGCCATCTCTTAGTAAAGAATTTTGAAAACATGCGGACAAAGGTAGCAGATTGCCAAAAGAATCTTAATCATCCACTCTGGTTTTCTTCAAAAATCTACTGACTAAATTAGCCGAAACCAATGACAGTGCTACAATAAAACCAATCCAAATACCTGAAGCGTCCATGCCATGTTTGAAGGCCAGATATATGCCCAAAGGCATTCCCAGCAAC
Organism: Bacteroidota bacterium; assembly: GCA_023957335.1. NCBI lineage: Bacteria > Pseudomonadati > Bacteroidota > Bacteroidota bacterium. The sequence continues at coordinate 127,832 of JAMLHC010000003.1, forward strand.
CAATACGAACCTCCAATCAAGAGAGTCGGCATTTTCACATCCCTTATGCCACGCAATGCGCCTGCTGCCACCACCTGTGTAGCATCAGGGATTTGGAACAAGGCGGCTAATACCAATAACCAAGATGCAATTTGCACCACTTCCGGGCTATTGTTAAAGAACAAAGGGATTTGATTACGAAAAAGAATAAAAGCCAGAGCGCACACAAAACCGGTAAGCACCGTGATTATCAAAGTAGATTTTCCTATTATTCTTATTTTGCGCCAATTTGACTGTCCAAAGGCATTGCTGATACGAATAGAACAAGCTTGCGCCAAACCCACTGTTCCCATATAAGTAAAAGAAGCCACACTCAACGCAATCTGATGTGCCGCTTGCGATTCTGCACTAATCATGCCCACCAAAATACTAGAAATTGCGAAAGCACTTGCTTCCAGAACAATTTGCAAGGCAATAGGAATTCCCAAGTGCAATAATTGCCTCATTGCATGAAACGAAACATACCATTGGCGTTTGATTACCTTTATGTATTTTTTGAATAGTCGCGAATTGAAAATATCAATGACTATTGCTGCCAACATCAAAAACCTTGTGATTAAAGTACCCCATCCTGCTCCCATGAGTTCCAAACGCGGAAAGCCCCAGTTGCCAAAAATCAGCAGCCAGTTGATGAAAATATTAATGGGGATACCCGCCAGTGATATTACCATCGCTACTTTTGTGTACTCCAGTCCGTCAGCAAACTGTTTGCAGGCAATAAACAATATCATCGGAATCATGGAAATGGACATAATTTTCAAAAAAGGTTGGGCAAGTGCAGCCACTTCCGGGTCTTGTTTGAGGTGAAACACAATGTTACTTCCAAAATATAGTCCTACACTAATGATTACAGCAGCGATCACACTTATCACCATTCCGTTAAAAAAGAAGTGAGAAACCTTTTGAGAATCAAATTGCCCTTTGAACATAGAAACCATTTGAGCAATAGAAATAGTCAAACCTATACCAAATACAAAAGGGATATTAATAATACTGAACACCAAAGACGAAGCCGCCAACTGTTTGTAACCGACTGCCCCAACCATTGCTGCATCAATAATATGCAATGCCATCTGTACTAATTCTCCTAAGATGATGGGAATTGCAAGCAAAGTAGTACGTTTAGCTTCTTCTATCCGGCTCATTGAATAATATCTTGAAGCTTCTCTCCTATTTGCAAAAAGAAATTAATGACAAATTTTGGATTGTAAAGAATGGTAATTGTAACCCCAAAGAGCGCCCCTGAAATATGTGCATCATGTGCGATTCCGTCTTTTTTACTCTGCATTTTGGTTTCATACCAAAGATAAATAATACCAAAGATAAAAGCAGGTACGGGAATCACAAGCATTACTCCAAGCAAATTGACCGGTCGCATCAAAATATAACTAAACAATACTGCAGACACAGCTCCGGAAGCTCCCACCGCATTGTAGTATGGAGAATTGCCATATTCTTTGAGAGCAGGTAAGGCAGACACTAACAGCGCGCCTACATACATCAAAAGATAAAATGGGATTGAATAAAGTCCGAAACAATCCCTGAAAATAGATTCAACAGCCGTACCGAAAGACCATAAAACAAACATATTGATAAACAAATGTCCATAATCTGCATGGACAAAACCATGTGTAATAATTCGATAATACTCTTTGTTGTGTTTTACCCTAAAAGGATTATATGTAAGCTTGTCAAATAAATCTCTATTAGACAAGGCTAAGAGAGAAATCAAAACAGACAAGGCAATCAGTATATAGGTAATCATGACTAATTGAGAAGCTTTGATAAGTTTATAAAGGCATTTTTACAATTAGCACCTTCATAAATAATTTGATACACTGTTGTCATAATTGGCATATTGGCGTCCACCTTTTGGTTGAGGATATAAATTTGTTTAGTTGAATAATATCCCTCGGCTATCATTTTCATTTCCATTTGAGCAGAAGCTACCGAATACTCACGTCCTAACATATTGCCAAAATTCCGGTTGCGGCTCAACTGACTATAAGCTGTTACGAGCAAATCACCCAAATAAGCACTATTATTCACATTGGTAGATTCTATACCGAGTTTTTGCAGAAACAGTTCCATTTCGCGAATGGCACAAGAAATCAAAACTGCCTTGAAATTATCACCATAGCCCAATCCATTGGCGATTCCTGCTGCAATCGCATAGATATTTTTCAAAACAGCTGCATATTCTATTCCTGTAATATCATCTGAACTGATACAATTAATATAACGACAACTGAACAAGGGCACAAGTTGTTCTGCCAAATCCTTATTTTCCGAAGCGATTGTAAGGTATGAAAGCCTTTCGCGTTCAACCTCCTCTGCATGACAAGGACCGCTCACACACGCAATTTGATTTGGTGATACTTTTAACTGTGTATGAAAATAATCTGACACAATCTGATGCGTTTCCGGTATGAGCCCTTTTACTGCCGAAATAATAATCTTATGGGAAAAAATTTCCGGAGTAAGTTCACCCAAAACTTGATGTACAAATGCAGATGGGGTAGCAATAATCACAATATCAGATTGCTTGATGCTGTCTGCAAGGTTGTTATTTGCCTTGATTCTGCTCTTATCTAAGAAAACGCTGCTGAGATAATTGGGATTATGCCCGTATTTGGAAAAATGCTCAACATACTCAGGATTCCTCATCCACCAATTAATAAGGCTCACTTGAGAACTCTCACCCAAAATCTTAACAATAGCAGTAGCCCAGCTTCCTGAGCCAATGACCGCAATCTTCTTGAGCATTGACAATTATTTTAATTTTCTTTTAACTTCCTCTTCGGTAAATACCTCAATGTTGTCGCCAATTTGCAAGTCGTTAAATTTCTCGATATGCAAGCCGCACTCAAAACCTTTGGTAACTTCTTTTACATCGTCTTTGAAGCGTTTTAATGAGGCTAATCTTCCTGTATGCACCACCACACCGTCTCTGATAATGCGTATATCTGAGTTTCGGGTTATCTTGCCATCCAACACCATACATCCTGCAATGGTTCCCACCTTAGAGATATTAAACACCTCTCGAACTTCCACCTCTCCGATAATTTTTTCAACCAATTCAGGCGACAACATACCTTCCATAGCAGCTTTTATCTCTTCTATGGCTTTATAGATAACGGAATAATGTCTGATATCAATCTGCTCATTCTCTGCTAATTTTTTAGCACCTTGTGCAGGTCTAACTTGGAATCCGATAATAATTGCATCTGAAGCAGAAGCAAGCAATACGTCTGATTCTGTAATTTGACCTACCCCTTTATGGATAATATTAATCTGAATTTCATCTGTTGAAAGTTTTAATAGAGAGTCGGACAGGGCTTCCACCGAACCATCCACGTCTCCCCTTACAATTAAATTAAGTTCTTTAAAATTCCCCACAGCCAATCTTCTTCCGATTTCGTCCAATGTGATATGTTTGGTTGACCGGATACCTTGTTCTCTAAGTAGCTGAGTGCGTTTATTAGCAAGCACTTTTGCAGAGGCTTCATCCTGAAACACCTGAAATGGATCACCGGCTGTAGGTGCACCACTGAAACCCAATACACTAACAGGTGAAGAAGGTCCTGCTGATTCGATTCTTTGAAATCTTGCGTTGAAAAGTGCTTTAACTTTACCGTACCAAGCACCGGCCACCATGTGGTCTCCCACTCGCAATGTTCCACCTTGAACCAAAAGATTGGCAATGATACCACGTCCTTTGTCCATTTTAGCTTCTATCACAGTTCCATTAGCGCGTTTGTTTGGATTTGCTTTAAGGTCAAGTAATTCGGCTTCGAGCAATATTTTCTCAAGCAGTTTATCTACGTTTTTACCAAACTTGGCAGCTATCTCTTGACATTGATATTTACCGCCCCATTCTTCAACAAGAATATTCATTTGCGCAAGTTCTTCGCGTATTTTATCCGGATTAGCAGAAGGCTTATCAATTTTATTAATGGCAAAAATCATGGGCACACCTGCCGCTTGCGCATGGCTGATTGCTTCGCGTGTTTGAGGCATGATGCTATCATCAGCAGCAATTACAATGACGGCAATGTCAGTTAATTTAGCTCCTCTGGCACGCATTGCAGTGAACGCTTCGTGACCGGGAGTATCGAGGAAAGTAATTTTTTGTTTGCCTTCCAACTCAACTTCATAAGCTCCAATGTGCTGTGTAATACCACCTGCCTCTCCCGCAATTACATTGGCAGAACGAATATAATCGAGTAAAGAAGTTTTACCATGGTCAACGTGTCCCATGACTGTTACAATAGGCGCTCTGGGTAGTAAGTCTTCAGGCTTGTCTGCTTCTTCCTCTACGGTTACCTGGGCATCAGCATCGACAAAGTCAACTTCATAGCCGAACTCATCTGCCACAATTGAAATCGTTTCTGCATCCAAGCGTTGATTGATGGATACCATCAGTCCTAAACTAAAGCAGGCTGTTATAATTTCATTAACACTCACATTCATCAATGTTGCCAATTCATTTGCAGACACAAACTCAGTTACTTTCAATACTTTTTCATCGCGCTCTAATTGTTCCTGATTTCTGAGTCTTTCTTCTGCGTTTAACTCACGTCTCTGGCGTTTGTTTTTAGATTTTGCAGTTTTGCCTCGTCCAGTAGTTTCAATTCTTGAAAGGGTCGCTTTGAGTTTATCTTGTATCTCCTTTTGGCTTATTTCAGCGGGTCTGTCATTTCTTTTCTTTTTGCCAAATTGAGGTTTATCTTTAATAGCGTCTTCAATCTTTACCTTTTCTACTATTTTTCTTGCCCTCTTCTTTTTGTCAAACGGTTTGTCTCCTTCTTTGGCTTTTGGATGTGGTTTTTTAGTAATTACAGGCTCGGCTTTGAGTTCAATCTTCCCTTTCACACTCAAGCCTTTCAGCTTTTCATATTGAGTTTTGATTAACTCCACTTCTTCTTCAGGTTCTACAGGAGTAATAGCTTCCTTTTTGGTTTCTTCCTGAATAGGCTTTTCTTCCGTTTTGGGTTTTACCTCTTTCTTTTGTTCAGTGGTTTTTTTAGTAGTTTTTGAAGATGGCTTGGTTTTGTGATTAATCTCATCCAAATTGATTTTACCTAACACCTTAGTTCCTTTCAAATGAACTGTAGATTCAGGCTCCGGTTGCTCATTGTCAGCAGGAGTAATTACCTTTTCTTGAACGGTTTCTTCCTTAGTTGTGGCATCAACCTCCTGTTCATCATTCAGTAGTTTATTTTTAATTACTACTTGTTCTTCTTCTTCTTTTTCCTCTTCTTTAACAGTGGATTTAACTGCCGGTTTAATGTTTATATCAGAAACTGCCGGAGCCTTGATTTTAGCTGGCTGAATCGCCAACTTCAGTGATTTGGACTCATCCTTGGCGGCTTTGTCAGACTTAAATTCAGAACGTAGAAAATCATACATCTCTGCTGAAATTTTGGCACTGGGTTTAGCATCTACCTCAAACCCTTTGTTTACCAATTTCTCGATGAGTGTTTGAAAACTCACATTGAGCTCTGTTGCTACTTTATTTATTCTGTATGTGTTCTCTGACATTGTTTCTTAAATTTTTTACCCTCTTATTTTTTAACTTGCTTTTTCACGGGAAGAGGAGTGAACCCAATGAAAAGTCAAGGTTGTTATTGTGCTGACATCATTTGATTATTCAAATTCGGCTGCCAATATTTTCTTTACCTCAATGATGGTTTCTTCTTCGAGGTCTGTTCTCTTAATCAAGTCTTCTGTATCTGTGTCCAGAACAGCTTTGGCGCTGTCCAGACCAATTGATTTGAATTCATCAATAATCCACTCATCAATTTCATCCAGAAATTCATCCAGATCCACATCCACATCTTCGTTTGAGCCGGCTTCTCTGTATATTTCAATTTCAAATCCGGTAAGCCTGCCGGCTAATTTTATGTTGAAACCACCTTTGCCTATTGCTAAACTCACTTGGTCAGCCGGCATGGTAACAACTGCTTTGTTTCCATCTAATTTGATGTTAGAAATTTTGGCAGGGCTTAATGAGCGTTGGATGAAAAGTAAAGTATTGGTTGTAAAGTTGATTACATCAATATTTTCATTTCTTAACTCTCTTACAATACCGTGAATTCTGGCACCTTTCATTCCTACACAAGCACCCACGGGGTCAATTCTTTCATCGTAGCTTTCTACTGCAACTTTGGCTCTCTCTCCGGGCTCTCTCACTACTTTTTTGATAGTAATTAATCCGTCCAAGATTTCAGGGACTTCAAGCTCAAATAATCTTTCGAGGAAAACGGGCGAAGTGCGCGATAATATAATTTTGGGTGTTCCGTCATCAATGCGCACATCAATCACTACGGCTCTGGTTACCTCACCCTTTTTAAAGAAATCAGTGGGAATCATCTCTACGCGAGGCAAAATCAATTCATTGCCTTCATCATCCAGCAGCATCATTTCCTTTTTCCAGATTTGATATACTTCACCGGATACAATTTCACCGATTCTATTTTGGTATTTCTTGTAAATCTCGCCTTTCTCAAGCTCGAGTACACGTGTCATAAGGGTCTGACGCGCTGCCAGTATAGTTCTCCTGCCAAAATCTTCGATAGAAAGAATCTCTGTTGCTTCTTCACCCAACTCATAGTCGTCTTCGAGTTTTTTGGCTTCGGTAATGCCGATTTGCAGATTTGAATCTTCAACCTCGCAATCATCAACAATCAAGCGGTTTCGGTAAATCTCAAAATCCCCTTTTTCGGTATTAATGATGATGTCAAAGTTCTCGTCTGTGCCGTACTTTTTTCTTAATACATTGCGAAAGACATCTTCCAAAACCCTCATCAGGGTTACTCTGTCGATGTTTTTGAACTCCTTAAATTCTGAAAAGGAATCTACTAATCCTGCAATTGTTGACATAATCTGTTTTTATTATTTAAATGACAATATTATTTTACTTTCTTTGATTTGATTGAACGGTATCACTTTCTCTTCTCCTTCTTTGTCGCTGCGCCCTTTCACTTTGGATTTGATGAGTGTAACGACAGTAATGCTTTCCGTTGTAATTTCTTTAAGTTTTGCACTCAACTTGGCATCATCTTGCAATGTCAGCATGAGTTCTCTGCCGCTGTGTTTTTGATATTGTCTCGGCAACACAAGCGGAGCGTCTGCGCCCGGAGAGGTAATGCCAAAGCTAAATCTTTCGCGCTCTGCCTCTGCTTCGGGATTTTGTTCAATCAGGTTCATCAGTTTGCGACTGATTTCTCCGCATTGCGCAATATTTAACCCTGTGTCTCCATCCAACACAAATACATACAAGCCTTTGTTTTCTTGGTGTTCAGTGCCTACCACAAACAATTCGGGGTAAGTGTTGAGCACCTTCTGTAAACTCTCGTTCAAAAATGCTTTAATATCCATGTATTTATTTAGCCAAATAAAAAGGGGACAACCGTCCCCTCTTTCAAGTGCGCTGCAAATATATGCTAATTTTTATTTTGAAAAAAATGATTTTTAATTAGTATCGTATTCCTTAATATGCTTAAAGGACAAGGAAATTACCTTCAAGTTAGTTCAAAGTGCTGTTACTTAGACATTGTTCAGTCCATGAATTAATTACACAGATCTTTTCTTAGATTCTATTATTCAACCCTATGAATAAATTTAAAAAAAAGCATTGCCAAAAATTTTTTTGTGTAAATTTACCCTATTGCTTGATATATTAGGAGTGATTGCAGGCAGACAGGGAATGAGACAAAGCGTATAACACCCCTATCTCTATCAGGATGAAAAGGTAGTTATAAAGCTCTTTACAATCATACGGAAACAATGCGCATATATTCAAAACAATATCTATATCTCAAACTGAAATAGAAAAAATTAAAAAGTCGAATTAAGAAAACACAGTATCAGCCAAATAGAAAATTTATTACCCGCAATGAGAAACGGTATTTCTCAATATTATTAATTTAAAATAACAAACAAATGAAAAGGAAAAGAATGTTGATTTTATTAGTGGTTACTTTGATAATTTCAAATCAAGTAACAGCACAACTGAAAGTATTAAGTAACGGGAATGTGGGAATTAGAAACAGTAATCCCACTTTTGACATTGATGCAAATATTTCTACACTTAGACTCCAAAATTGGACTAATATTATGTTGGAATGGAATGGCTTGTGTGGCTCCCCCGTATTATACCCCACCACAGACTGGTATCTGCAATTAGGCAAGAATAAACAAAGAGTAGGCACATTCTATGCTTACACTATTCATTCTACACAAGACTGGAAGGATAGTGATGACAGTATCAAAACAAATGTAAACAGCATCTCAAATGCATTGTCAATTATACAAAATTTACAAGGTAAAGAGTATTACTTCACAGAAAGTTTTATTGAAAATATTCCATCATGTGAAATTGATATAAGAGATGAGTTTACTCGGAAACATTTTGGTTTTATGGCAAGAGAGGTCATAACTGTATTACCTGAAATTGTAAAACACGATACTGCAACAGATAGGTATTTTGTTAATTATACGGAGGTAATTCCTATATTGACAGCAGGTATAAATGAACAGCAACTTATCATTTCTAATCTAAATGGACTTGTCTTAACACAGCAGTACACAATAACCCAGTTGCAAAATCAAATAACTTACTAAACCACCCAGATTAACGAGTTGCAAACAAGTATTTCAAATATTAATGTCCAACTTAGTATCTGTTGCAGCAATGACTCGTCTTTCAAAAGTTCTATTAATAATAATGACAATAACAACTCTCTATCTTGGAAATATAAACAAGACAATACGGAGACAACCACTTCGATATTTTTACATCAAAATAATCCCAATCCTTTTGACAGTAAAACTGAAATAAGATATTACTTACCGGAAACCGTATCTACTGTTACCGTGATTATCTCAAACCTGAATGGAGAACAGATTAAAGCGTTTAAGAATCTTGAATATACGAATGGTCATCATTCCTTAATTGTAGAGGGAAGCTCCTTGAGTGCTGGTTCTTACTACTATACATTATTGGTGAATGGCAAGGAAATCAGCACAAAGAAAATGATATTGGTTAAATAATGATGTAGTTATGAAAAAATATGTTTTAATTTCTATTGTTTTTGCTTTTGGCAATAGTGCAGATTGTCAGACACATGCACACGAATTATATGAGTATAAGCCGGCATATTCTGATGATTTTAACTCTTTTAACAGCAGCTTGTGGCGCACCAACGGCTGGAATCCGGAAACCCAACAAATGGGAGAATGGTGTCAAGAAAAGACATGGTTTACGGATAGTTGTGTTACATTTGAAAACGGAAAATTAAAAATCACACCATGGATAGGGGCTTACATAAGCAATTGTGGCAATTATAAGTCCGGTTGTTTAACCTCCCAAAATGAATTTCTGTATGGCTATTATGAAGCACGTGTAAAAATGCCTACCCAACCGCTGAATGTTATCTCTTCATGGTGGAATGCAGGCGGATGTCTTTACAATGTCAGACCGGCTGCACTCTATAATGAGATTGATGTTTTTGAAACGGGAGACACAAACAAAGCGAATATAACGGTTCTCTATGGTACAGATAAAAATGGATGTGTCTCAGGGAATGATGCAGGGTGTAGTTATGGAACTAATTATACCTCTAGAGTGCGAAATCCGATAGAAGATCAGCCAGTAACGGATAACCTGACAACTGCTTTCCATACTTTTGGTTTGGAATGGACTCCCGACATAGTGAATGTTTATTTTGATGGTAACCTATTACAGAAGATAAGTATCTTGGAGAGCAATAAAGAGGATAAAGAACAAAAACCTTTCGGAGAGTATGTTTATATGAATAGGTTGACCACCCCTGCAAGTTTTATGTTTTGGGCTAAAGCAATTGATACAACTAGAGAAAACAAAGATAGGGTTAACGACCCACAACCCAATGGAACTGCTTCCTTAGAGGTTGATTATTTTCATTATTATAAGCCTAAGCCGGTACTAAAAAGAGTGCAATGCAATAACGACACATTGATATTGTCTTCCTCCACCATCGTTAGAGGTGAAAGCTATTTGTGGTCTGTGGATTCAGGAAACTTGTCTCTTGTTAGTCATGATTCGGGTACAGCGACTTTCAGGATTCCTTCAGGATATATTTCTTCCGTGGTGTCAGTAAGTGCAACGGGCGGAGTCCCAAATACAAGTGCAACATCTGTGTATTCGATTATCAAAAGCACTGACGGCAATTTTTGCACACCGGATTCTTTGGGCAATACTTCTACACTCTTTTTTGCACCCTTTATTAATGCACCTCAATCGGGTTGTTCCTCCACTGTCATTCCATCAGGAAAAGAAGTGATTTTTGTTGGAGAAAACGGGGTTGCTCTTAACCCCGGTTTTGAAGTTGAGTTGGGCGCGACATTTTCTGCATTTTAAAATCAAACTATTATGAAAAAAATAACTTTTTTATTCTTAAGCGTTTTCCTAATCCTATCGTGTAAGAAAGATAAAAATCAGGAAGAAGTCCTTACAGGAGTTGTAAGTAAAGGGATGGTGTATGTAGAAGATATTAAATTTAAACGAGATACTTTGGATTATGGAGAGTATTTTATCGATTTTAATGAGGATGGGGAAAATGATTTTATTTTTATAGATTGGCTGCCCTCACATCCTGTTAGCTTATTTAATCCGTTAAAGTTGCAGTCTAATAAAATTAGTGTTTATGTGCAAGATTTAGTTATAAGCGATGATGGTTCTTATTATTATAGAGGATTTATCAAACGATTAGGCTACAAAGAGAAAATAGGTAGTGGTAGCGGATTCTGGTCTCCTTTAGAGGGTACTTATAATAGTTTGCCTTTAAGGTTTAATTATTTTGAACTAGAGGATGCTTTTCGGGTAAACGAGGGGGGTTATATTGGAGTGCGTGTTGTGCAAGGCAAGGATACACTATACGGTTGGATAAATATAAGCGATAAGTTAAACCCAATAGAATCGGCATGTGAGCGAAAGTAAGGAGGATTTAGTTTTAATTATAGTAATATGGAAAATAGTGAATCAATATGGTTAAATTTATAAAAAGCACTGACGGTAATTTTTGCACATTGGATTCGTTGGGCAATACTCCTACACTCTTTTTTGCACCCTTTATTAATGCACCTCAATCGGGTTATTCCTCCACAGTGATTCCGTCAGGTAAAGAAGTGATATTTATTGGAGAAAACGGGGTTGCTCTTAACCCCGGTTTTGAAGTTGAGTTGGGCGCAACATTTTCGGCATTTTAAAATCAAACTATTATGAAAAAAACAACTATTCTATTCTTAAGCGTTTTCCTAATCCTATCGTGTAAGAAAGATAAAAATCAGGAGGAAGTCCTTGCAGGAGTTGTAAGTCAAGGGATGGAGTATCATGAGTTGAATCCAGCTCTCGTTACCACTCTCGCTTCTCGTTTAATTAATTTGGATTTTAATCAGGATGGTATTGTAGATATTGTGCTTGGTGTTGCGGGTAGTAGTGGAGGATATAATTCGTATATTAACCCTATGAATGTAAGCCTTAATATTTATGATTTAAATATAGAAGATTATGGCGATAGTTTTTATATAGCTAACGCAACGGCTAAAGGTTTTGAATATAAAGATATTATAAATAATGAAGCAGGTCAATGGTCTTCGCATGTTCTACAATATAAAGGGGTGGATATATCCCGTTATTATTATTGCTTATGTTGTCAATATGGAGATTATTGGTGGCGTCATGGAAAAGATAAATATATAGGAATACGTTTTACAGAAGGCAATGATATATTTTATGGATGGATCCATGTGTCTGTTAGTGGTCTAGATAAAATTACTGTTCATTCTTATGCTTATCAGAAAAAATAGAATTTTTACATTATTGTAACCTGTTTAAAATCATACTATTATGAAAAAAACAACTATTCTATTCTTAAGCGTTTTCCTAATCCTATCGTGTAAGAAAGATAAAAATCCAGAAGAAGTCCGTGCAGGGGTGGTAAGTAAAGGGATGGTGCATAAAGAATTTGAGCCGCAGATTCTTGCGTATTATACTTTAGATGATAAGTTTAGCACTTGCCAAGTAGATTGTAATATGGATGGCACAGTTGATTTATCATTTTCAATCTCAAATACAAGTTCAGGTATAAATACGATTGCAAGATTAGATAATCATCCTTCCAATAAATTTAGTATTTGTCTTACGGATACGAATTACTCTTTAAGAAATTATCCAAATATTCCTGCCTATATTTATTACACGGGACTAGTTAAACGACTTGAATATAAAGAAATTATAAATGAAAGAACAGGGGTGTGGTCTCCAATGGATTCGACTTTTAATAACGTGCGATTGCTTTTTGGACAGCTTCATATGGCAAATCTAGGGTCTGTTACAGGTGAATGGGAAAATTCTATGAATAAATATATTGGAATCCGTTTTATAGAAGATAATGATACATTATACGGATGGTTGCAAGTTTCTCTTTCTGGAGTTAATGAAAAACTGATTTTATATGATTGTGCCTTCCAAAGAAAATAAATACTCTGCTATTCAGGATGTTAATAGGGAGCAATCAAACTTGAGTTGGGCGCGACATTTTCTGCATTTTAAAATCAAACTATTATGAAAAAAACAACTATTGTATTAGTGAGCGTTTCCCTAATCCTATCGTGTAAGAAAGATAAAAATCCAGAAGAAGTCCGTGCAGGAGTGGTAAGTCCAGTTGGTTGTGCACATGAGTAACGTGTCCTTGTTACTACTCTCGCTTCTCGTTTAATTAATTTAGATTTGGGCACTCACAATGCGAAGGCACTAAGCATTGTTTTTTAAAACATGTCCTGCAGCAGCTTGTGCCTTAGGCATGATTGTAATATCAGCCAACTGTACATGCTCCGGTTGCATGATGGCAAAAAAGATTGTTTCTGCAATATCTTGTGCTGATAGCGGTGTAAAACCTGCGTAAACTTTGCCCGCTCGCTGTTCATCTCCTTTAAAACGAACTAAGGAAAATTCGGTTTCTACCATGCCGGGTGCCACATTGCTAACTTTGATTCCTAAAGGCAATAAGTCAATTCGCATCCCTTTGCTCAATGCTTCCACCGCAAATTTAGAAGCACAATAGGTTGCACCATTGGCATACACCTCCTTACCTGCCGTGGACGAGATATTTACTATATGACCGCTCCCCTGCGCAATCATCAGCGGAAGCACTGCTTTTGACACGTAAATAATACCTTTGACATTGCCGTCTATCATCTTTTCCAAATCTTCCATGTCTGCATCCTGAAAAGCTGCCAGCCCATGTGCATTTCCGGCATTGTTAATCAGAATATGAACTGCTCTGAAATCTGCGGGTAAGGAGTTTATCTGTTCAAAAACTTGTTGTTTGTTACACACATCAAAATTGAGGGTGTGTACTTTGGTAATTGCCGAAAGTTCTGCTTTGAGCGAGTCCAATCTGCTTTGCCTTCGTCCACATAGAATCAGTTTAAAATTCTGTGCTAACTTGCGAGCCGTTGCCTGCCCTATTCCTGAGGTTGCGCCTGTAATCAATACGGTTTTCATAGTCAAATATTTGGTGCCGCGAAAGTATGTGAATTACAAATATCGCAACACGGAACAGACGCAAATTAAGGCTTTTTTCTACCTTGGCATCACTTATTCTACCAACAGTTTTTCTGTCCAAATTGTGCCATCCGCCAAGGTAGCCTTCACAAAATAAAAACCGCTGTGCAATAAATTGATTGACATACTCAAGTCCGTGTCTTGGGCAAGGATAGATTGGATTACATGTCCTTGCAGATTACAAATTTCTACCTTTGTAATGGGCTGATTGGATTTTAGATGAATCATTCCTTGAGCAGGGTTTGGAAATAGCTGCACAACGGGACTGCTATGTAGTTGGTTATCAACTTCTGTCGAATTACAATCTAATTCGTTGACATATCTCCAAATATCATCGTTAAGCAAAAAGGGTACTAAGGAATTTGCCGGTTCGTCTCCCATCCTCACCCAAACCATATTCAGACTTGGAATGACATTGAGAAATTGCCCGCCCTTGCCCATTGCCGAAATCATATCAGCAGGAGCATTTGGAATTAAAGTTCTTGGAAAAACAATTTGCGATGAAGGCACCATGAAACTTGGCTTGCCGTTCAACCACCACAAGTATCCATAAGATTTATTGAGTGTTTGCGAGGTGTTTGTCATTTGATTAAAGTAGGCGGTGTCGGTCATGATTTGGTTGCCGTTCCAATTTCCTTTGTTCAGCATCAGAAGTCCAAAGCGCGCCATACTTCTAGCGTTGCTAAAAAAAACATTGTTGTAATCCACCGGTATAAACACTCCGGACATTCCTATTGGGTTTTTCAATTTCTGTGTAGTGTAGCTGTTTAAAGATAGTCCGGTTGCACTTTCTATTACACTATCCAATAATGTATAAGGTCCGTTGTGATATGCCCAGCGTGTTCCTGCATCTGCTTTGTAAACCAAACAACTGTCCAATGTGCAATAATGATCCGGAACACCATCGTCCAGTCCGGTGGTCATGGTGAGTTGATGGCGAATCGTTATTTTATCTTCCTGCGCCTGTGTACATATAGTCCAACCTTGTCCCAGATACTTTGAGGTGGTATCATTAATAGAAAGAAAACCTTCTTGTTGGGCAACACCCACCATAAATGCTGTCAATGACTTGCCTGCTGATGCCCATTGCCAAGGAGTGGATTGCGTATGCGAACCGAAATATTTCTCTAACACAATCTTTCCGTCTTTCAACAGAATAAAGGCTTTGGTGTTATTCGTATCCAAAAAAGCATACAAACTGTCTATATTAGACTGACAATAGCCCAATGATTTGGGAGAAAGTGTGTCCCATGTAGTTCCCACAACAGGAGGAAAATACAAGGATTGAGCATGCACTTGAAATGCCATCATAAAGACGATGATTGAGGCAAAAATTTTATTCATAATTATTGTTTGAATTAAAATATTGATTTGATAGTGGAGTATGTAATACTGCAAATTTATTACTTTTACTTATCGGCATATGAATTTGTAACATCCATTTTTTTTATTTATTTTCGTATCCATATCAAACAATAAAACTTATGCAAGACCACCTTACAACATTTTTCAAAATCACATCCTTGTTGATGCTCTTGTCTATTGATTATTTTGGGGTGACAGCAACTCCTTTTATCACAAAATGGAAACCCGCGGGAACATCATTTGTTATTCCTACATCAGGTGCCGGATATAATTATGACATTTATGTATATGACCCTTCTAACACAATTGTTTCATCAGCAACAAGCGTAACGGGTGGATATACTGCGAGCGGATTGACAGCAGGAACTACGTACCGCGTGGAGATTTTAGGCAGTTTCCCCAGAATGTACTTTAATGATAGTGGCAGCAAATTGGACATCATTGACATTACGCAATGGGGCGATTTTGCATGGAAAAATTTCGCTTATTCTTTCTATGGCTGTTCCAACATGGATATAACTGCCACAGATACCCCCGTATTAACAAATGTAAAATCCTTGTACAGAATGTTCAGAGCATGTACATCCCTCAACGGTTCTTCGGCTAATTGGGATTGGCATACCGTTACCATCAACAACATGAGCGAATTGTTTTATGACGCAACAAATTTTAACAATAAGATTGGAGGCTGGGATGTCAGTAACGTTACTAATATGGCAAGTATGTTCAGAGGGGCAAGCGCATTTAATCAAGATATAAACTACAATTCAGGAACGGGGGCATGGGATGTAAGTAGTGTTACAGATATGTCAAGTATGTTAAGAGGCGCTACAGATTTTAATCAGGACATAAGCGGCTGGAAGACTCATTCAATTGTCGATATGAATTCTATGTTTAGGGATGCTATGAATTTTAATGGTGATATTAGTGCTTGGGATGTAAGTAACGTTACTAATATGACAAGTATGTTCTTTGGGGCAAGCTCGTTCAACATCGATATTAGTAGTTGGAACACAGGAAATGTTCTCGCAATGAATTCTATGTTCAGAAATGCAGGTGTATTTAACAGAAATTTAAATACTTCCGGAAGTGATTGGGATGTAAGCAATGTAACCAATATGTCATACATGTTTTCCGGAGCTGTGGCTTTTAACGGTGATATTAGCAATTGGGATGTGAGCAATGTAACAAACATGTCAAATATGTTTAGTGGTGCCAGTATATTCAATAGAGATATCAGCGGTTGGGTTGTAAGTAATGTTACCTCAATGACTACTATGTTTAATAATGCTAATGCTTTTGACCAAAATTTGGGTAGTTGGGATTTGCAGAATGTTACCACAATGACTGCTATGTTAAATTCCTCTAATGGAGGCGGCTTAAGCTGCAAGAACTTTGGACTCACGCTAAAAGGAT
The DNA here is from genome assembly GCA_023957335.1 of Bacteroidota bacterium. Lineage (NCBI taxonomy): Bacteria > Pseudomonadati > Bacteroidota > Bacteroidota bacterium. Next base: position 144,264 of record JAMLHC010000003.1, read on the forward strand.
GGGCAGCAAATATAACAACGCCAAGCTCCATCACATTGGGTGCCGGCAACCGTTATCTACCCAACACAGTTGACAAGGACTGGCTCATCAATAACAAAGGTTGGACATTCTCCGGAACTGATAGAGGCATTTGCACTCAGACATGGTTAGGTACGAATAGTACAGACTGGGCAGATGGTACAAGTTGGAATCTGGGATTTGTGCCAGGAAACGGAGCTATCATCAATATTGATGCTTCGGCTGCCAATCTACTCAAGTTAGACCAAGATAGAGTTGTAGCCACGCTGAATTTTAACGGGGCTAATCTCAATGTTGTATTAGGAGATTATAATTTGACTGTAACAACCGTAAACGGTGCAGATGCGAATAATTATATTGAGACTAATGGTACCGGACATACGTTCCGTTCTATTGCTAATAATACAACATTTATTTTCCCTGTCGGCAACACATACTACAATCCGGTATCTATTCGTAACAGAACAGGTTCGGCAGACATTTTCTCAACAAGAGTGTTAGATGAAGCGTATGAAAATGGGTTATCAGGAAGTGCCTTGAATGCCGGTAAAACACCGCACGTAAAAGCTACTTGGGATATAAGCAAAGCAAGTCCAAATGGAGGCAGCGGTGTCAATTTCGTCTTTACATGGGACCCTGCTCAGGAAACAGGTCCTTTAGCGACACCAACATTAAATCACTACAATAGTATTATGTCGCTTTGGGAGATAGCCTCAGGCACAAGTAGTGCCGGAGTCAATACCGTAACCCTTACTGGATACACCGGTTCTTTTTCGCCTTTTGCAATCGGGTGGTCAAGTGCTATCCCTTTGCCTGTGGAACTTGCAGCATTTAACGCCATTCCGGACCACAACAAACGTATTGTGAAACTGTCATGGATAACAGCCCAAGAAGTGAATAATGACAGATTTGAAATCCTTCGCAGCACAGACGGACGAAATTGGGAAAACATTGGCACAGTAGCCGGACAAGGAACAAGTTACCAACAAACCTCATACACGTTCATTGACCACAACCCAGCTGATGCAAACTATTACCGCCTTAATCAAATTGATTACAACAGCACAGCAACCCTAAGTGATATCCGTTTTGTACACTTCCAATCAACTTCAGCACACCCAACAACAATATACCCAAATCCTACACAAGGCAAACTTACTATCAATGCCTTACAAGGTGATGAGTATGTGATTACAGACCTCTACGGACGTGTTGTTGCACAAGGCGTTTTGGCTTCCGACATTGTAGAAATCAATCTTGCTGATTTGAACAAAGGAATGTATTTTGTCAAAGTAGGAGAAATAACCCAAAGGATTGTGTTGCACTAAGGCATTAAACGCCTTGTTATTGTTTGCTTGTTTTCTAACTGTTTTATTGTTTGCTCCATTTAACAATGAACGGTGTAAGCACTATGGTTGGCAGTTGTAAACACATAGTAGATTGAATTTGTGACGGAAATATTTAGCCTGTACAACTATCTATACTGTTGTAGCGCCAACGACTTACCGGTCAGTCAATGCATAAGAGCTAAGATTTCCTGTTCCATGCAAATACAAAGTCAAAAATACTACTATAACTAAAAAGTAAATAGTGCTATTGGACACATTTTACATCATCTCATTCAATGTGTTACGAATGATATTCGTAGCTTCATATACTTGTTCCTTCGTAATCACAAGCGGAGGAGCAAAGCGAATGGTGTGTTCATGAGTTTGTTTGGCAAGCAGTCCGTTTTCTTTGAGTTTGAGGCAAACGTGTTTGGCAGTTTTTCCGTCTTCAAAAGGAATAATATCAATAGCATTAAGCAAACCCTTGCCTCTCACCGCGCTCACTCTTGATTTGGGTAGTTTATTAAGTTCTTCACGAAATATTTCTCCCATGTCTCGTGCATTTTCCGCCAATTTTTCTTCCACTATTACTTTGAGAGCTTCCACAGCAATAACAGAAGCAAGCGGATTACCGCCAAAAGTAGAACCATGTTCACCGGGCTTTAAGGTAAGCATAATTTCATCACGGCTCAATACAGCAGAAACAGGCATCATGCCTCCTGACAATGCTTTTCCCAGAACGAGAATATCGGGTTTCACCCCATCATGGTCGCAGCACAACATAGCTCCGGTGCGTCCTATGCCTGACTGTACCTCGTCTGCGATAAAGAGAACATTGTGTTTTTTGCACAATGCTGCTACTTTTTTTATGTAACCTTCATCAGGCACTATAACACCTGCTTCTCCCTGAATAGGTTCTGCCATAAATCCTGCAATATGTTCTTCCTTGATTTTTTGCTCCAACGCATCTATGTCGTTGTAGGGAATCAAATCAAAATTTGGCACAAAAGGACCGAAATCCTTGTAGCTCGAAGGGTCGGTGCTGCTACTGACGGCTGCTATTGAACGTCCCCAAAAATTGCCTTGGGCAAAGATTATTCTTGCTTTGTTAGCGGGAATACCTTTGACAAGATACGCCCATTTGCGACATAGCTTGATTGCGGTTTCGCATGCTTCAACTCCACTATTCATAGGGAGTACACGCTCATAACCCAGCAGATTAGTAATGTATTCTTCAAAAATTCCTAATTTATCATTGTAAAATGCACGCGAGGTAAGTGTTAGTGTTGCCGCCTGTTCCTGCATCACCTTTACAATTCGGGGGTGGCAATGTCCTTGATTAACAGCACTATAAGCACTGAGACAGTCTATGTATTGCTTTCCTTCTACATCTTCCACATACACTCCGCGCCCTTTTGCTAAAACAACCGGGATGGGTTCATAGTTAAAGGCTCCATATTGTTTTTCAAGGTTAATATAGTATTGAGCATCTCTTTGGCTTGACATAATGCTTGCAAAAGTAGGGTTAAAATAAAAATTACGGTACAGTATTGACAACATGAATACATAAGTCGTTGGGCGAACTGTCTTTGTATGGGTGCTTGATTTTTAAATCAATTTCTTTTTACATTTGCCCATCAAATTTTACATAACAATGATAAACAAATACAACGCTTGGGACTCAGGCAAACGTATCATTATCCTGTTCCTGATTGCAATTTCAGTTTCTTCTTGCTATATGAAAAAAAGGGTTTACAATCGCGGATTTCACTTTGAGAGACTGACTTCCAAAGACATGAATCCTACACAATCACAACAGTTTCTTCAAAACAAAACCACACAGCAGAAATAACTTCTCAGAGTGGGTATGGGTGTCAATCCTATAAAACAATGGCTTTGTAAACTTTATCAAAGCAGAGTCTTCTCAATCATTACTTTTGCAGCATGAAAAAAGCAATTTTGCTCATTCTTGATGGCTGGGGCATAGGCAAAGGCGACAAAACCGATGCAATAGCTTGTGCACATACTCCATATACAGATAATTTATCCGTTCAATACCCTCACGCACGGTTAACTACTTTTGGCAATGCAGTTGGTTTACCAGAAGGACAGATGGGAAATTCCGAAGTAGGACACATGAATATTGGTGCAGGCAGGGTTGTTTGGCAAATGTTGGAACGCATTAACAGGGCTTTTAGAAACGGAGAAGTCGCGCAAAACAAGGAACTGAACAAATTGTTTGATTTTTGCAGCACAGAGCACAAACCTCTCCATCTGTTGGGATTGGTCTCCGAAGGCGGTGTACATTCATCTATAGAGCATCTCTTTGGTTTGATTGAAGCTGCATGTAAGCAAGGCATTAAAGAAGTTTACATACATGCATTCACAGACGGCAGAGATACCGACCCCAAGAGCGGTGTTATATATTTGCAAAAACTGCTTGACTTCATTGCTGACAAACCCGGTGTTAAAATCGCAAGCATTGTCGGTCGTTATTACGCAATGGATCGCGACAAACGTTGGGAAAGAATTAAATTAGCTTATGACTTACTTGTGCACGGTAACGGTATTCAATCACAAGCTGCAATTCCTGTTATACAAGCGCAATACAATGAGGGCATCACAGATGAATTTTTGAAACCAATTGTTATATGTAACCCGGACAATCAACCCTTAGCAACTATTAAGGACGGAGACGCAGTTTTGTTTTTCAATTTCAGAACCGACAGAGGCAGACAGTTAAGCAGGGTTTTAACCCAAGAAGATTTTACTGATTTAGGAATGAAGACATTACGTCTGCACTACGCCACCATGACTGAGTATGAAAAAGATTTTAAAAACATTTCCATCATCTTTGAAAATCAAGACATCCCAAACACACTCGGAGAATATATATCCAACAAAGGTTTGAGCCAAATCAGAGCAGCCGAAACCGAAAAATACCCTCATGTTACCTTCTTTTTTAGTGGAGGACGCGAAGCAGCATTTGAGAACGAAAGTCGAATCCTCGTCAACTCCCCCAAAGTAGCCACTTATGACTTACAACCCGAGATGAGCGCACCACAACTCAAAAAAGAAGTTATAGTAGCAATCAGAAAAGGAACAACAGATTTCTTTTGTGTAAACTTTGCAAACCCTGACATGGTAGGACATACGGGTGTCTTTACTGCCATTACCAAAGCTGTTGAAACCGTTGACTCCTGCGTTGCAGAAATAGTGACCGAAGCTTTCAAACAAAACTACACCCTTCTGATTACAGCCGACCACGGCAACGCAGATAATGCCATAAACCCTGACGGCACACCCAATACCGCACACTCCATGAACCCCGTTCCAATCTGGTTGGTTTCCGAACCGGTAATGAATGTGCAATTGCAAGATGGTGTTTTGGCTGATATTGCACCCACTATTTTGAAAATCATGGGATTGGAACAACCCAAAGAAATGACCGGCAATGCGTTATTTTAAAATCACTTTACTCATATTTGGATTGCTTTTGATTTCATGTAACCACAATGGAGATAAAAGGCATAGTGACACTTATATTTTCAATCTCAAAAATTATTTTGAGCAAGAAGCGGCAGCATTGCAAAAACAATCCATTAAGGTTGAACGCACGGTGAGTATTGACGGCAAAGTCAGCACAGTTACAGACACAGCCCCGGATTGGCAGAACGAGTTTGCCATTTTCAAAAGCTTAGACATTAGCAGCCCCTATAAGGCGGGTAATTTTCAGTCCGACTCTGTCATCAATGAGAACAACAAGCACTTGCTTTACGAAAACATATCTGACAAAGGCAAGGTACGCACAATCCATATCATCTTGAACAAAGCCAACCGCCCGGTTCTGATTGAAGTCAAAACCGCTGAAGATACATATTTCAACAAGGAAGAGCTAACATATAGTTACCAGCCCGCATTAGCCATTGGTATTATAGGCACGCGCAAAAGTCTATGGTCTAAGACAATGGATTTTGAGGTATTGTCAGAACTTGTCGGCAAGTAATAGAACTGTGTTTGCGCCCTATATTCAACAGTACTGAGCTAACCCACAATCTACCGTATTTATTCGTACAAAACCTGTATATAAATTCATAGGCTTCTGTTTTATTATTCATTTCAATTAGTCCAACTTTGCAGGGATTATGAATCAGTATGAAGATTTTCTGAACCATGTTTATAAAACCGGCACTTTCAAAAGCGACCGCACCGGTACAGGCACAAGAAGCGTCTTTGGCGGTCAACTCAGGTTTGATTTGAACAAAGGTTTTCCGCTTGTTACCACTAAAAAAGTTCATCTTAAATCTATTATATACGAATTGCTATGGTTTTTGAGAGGTGACACCAATATTGCTTACTTAAAAGAACACGGAGTAGGAATCTGGGATGAATGGGCAGATGATAAAGGAAACTTAGGTCCTGTTTACGGCAAACAATGGAGAAGTTGGGAAACTCCTGACGGACATGTTATAGACCAAATTTCGGAGCTTATCAAAGGATTGAAAAACAACCCTGATAGTCGGAGGCATATTGTAACTGCATGGAATCCGGCAGACTTGCCCAAAATGGCACTATCACCCTGTCACTGTTTGTTTCAGTTCTATGTGGCAGATGGAAAGTTGAGTTGTCAGTTGTATCAAAGGAGTGCAGACTTATTTTTGGGAGTTCCATTCAATATTGCATCTTATGTCCTGCTTACCATGATGATAGCACAAGTGACCGGACTGAAACCGGGTGAATATGTGCACACATTTGGTGATGCCCATATCTATTCCAACCATTTTGAACAAGTTCAAACCCAATTGTCAAGAACTCCATTTCCTTATCCCACCATGAAGCTTAACCCTGATGTGAAAGATATTTTTGAATTTAAATTTGAAGACTTTACATTGGAAAATTATCAGTGTCATCCGGGTATTAAAGCACCAGTAGCAGTTTAAAAAAAAATCATTTATGCAATATCAAAATATTTTAACCGATATCCAAGAGTATATCCTGACCATCACCATCAACCGTGAGGACAAAATGAATGCGCTGAACATTCTGTTATTACAAGAAATCAAACACGCTGTAACCGAAGCTCAAAGCAATCCCCAAGTCAAAGGCATTATTATCACCGGAGCGGGTACTAAGGCATTTGCGGCAGGTGCGGACATTGCTGAATTTGCCAATTTTTCGGTAGCTGAAGGAACTGCCATGAGCAGAGCAGGACACGAAGTGTTTAATGCCATTGAGAAAAGTGCAAAACCCGTTATAGCCGCTGTGAATGGCTTTGCATTGGGTGGTGGGTGCGAACTCACTCTTGCTTGCCACATTAGATATGTATCTGAAAATGCAAAATTTGGACAACCGGAAATTAACTTGGGCGTTCCTCCCGGTTATGGAGGCACTCAAAGGTTAATTCAAATCATCGGCAAAGGCAGAGCACTCGAGATTTTACTTACTACCATTCCTGTGGATGCACAAAAAGCATTACAAATGGGATTAGCAAATGATATTTTCAGCTCAGAGGCACTCATGACAGAAACCAGACAGAGATTAGGCAAAATTATTTCCAAATCTCCTAATGCCATCAAACAGGTAATAGAATGTGTTAATGCCCACTATAATAGCCAACAAAACGGTTTCGAAACAGAAATTCGCGAATTTGGCGAAGCCTTTGGCACACCTGACTTCAAAGAAGGCACGAATGCATTTTTAGAAAAACGCAAAGCTACTTTTTAAGTCAATCTCGTTTTTCTGTTTATAAGTGCATGAATGAAAGCACGTTAGCGCATGCATTTTTGCACTTCACTTAATCAATATAAAATCATGAAAAAATCATTTTTATTAATGGCGGCTATTTGTGCCACAGGTATGATGGCGAATGCTCAATCAACAGGGGAAGGAAGTATGATGTTGGGAGGTAATTTCAATGTTAATATTACAAAACATGTAGCATGGGGTGTGAATCCTCAGTTTGGTTATTTTATCAAAGATAATATCGCAGTAGGCATTATGGCAGGAGCAAACGGAGGTTATATTAAGACCGTTAAGTCTCTTGATGGAACTAAGGAAGCTATTGTAAATAACTTTGGCTGGAATGCAGGTTTATTCGGGAGATATTATAAAGCCCTTGCAAACAACTTTTTTGTATATGGTGCTGCTACCTTTGGATACGGCTCAAACGGGTATAAAGACATGGTACCGGAATTATTAAAACCATCAGAAATCAAAGATAACGGCAGAGTAGATATGAGCAACCTTAATGTTTCCATATTCCCCGGATTCGCATTTTTTCCATCTCCTAATTGGGGAATAGATTTTAGCTTAAACAATATTATTTCATTTAATTCAAATTCAGTCGGAGGCACAAATACCAATACATTTGATATAGGTGCAGGCACTACTCCAACAATAGGTATCAATTACTATTTTGGTAAAGAATAATAATCATTCATCAACAAAAAAAGCGGGTTAAAACCCGCTTTTTTTATGCAATAATATTTCGCTCAATCTGCGTTTATTGTTGCGGCTCTCCTTCTTCCATTTGCTTTTCATACAATTTCTTATAATAGGCATTGGACTTCAAGAGTTCTTCATGTGTTCCGATTGCATCAATTCTTCCCTGATTTAAAACAATTATTATATGAGTGTTGGCAATCACAGACAGTCGATGGCTGACAATAACAGCAGTTCTGTTTTTGAGTTCATTTCTGAGATTAGCCAATATTATTTTTTCGGTGGTGTGATCCACCGCACTTAAACAATCATCAAGTAAGATTATTTCAGGGTCGCGAATCAGTGCACGCGCTAATGCAATCCTTTGTTTTTGTCCTCCTGAAAGTGTAATCCCCCTTTCTCCCAAGGGGGTGTCATAACCTTGTGGAAATTCTCTAATACTATCGTGGACTGCTGCAATTTTGGCCACTCTTTCTACGTCTTCTTTGCTCAGTTGTGTGAGTTTACTTGAACCAAATAGAATATTGTCGTAAATAGATTCAGAAAACAAGAACACATCCTGCGGAACATAGCTCACAAGGTCTCTATACTCTTTGAGATTAAGTTCCTTGAGATTTATATTATCTATCAGTATTTGCCCGGTCGTTGTGTCATAAAATCGCGCAAGCAGGTTCAGTAGTGTAGTCTTACCGGAACCCGTATGACCCACCAATCCAATAGTTTGTCCTTTAGGAATTTTAAAGCTAATGCCATGCAAAACCTTCTTTTGTTCATTATATTGAAAAGACACCTTGTCAAATCTAATTTCATTTTCGAATCTGCAATGAGCACCTTGATTAGCCTTGATTTTAGGTTCCACTTCCAAGAATTTGTTAATTCTTGCTTGTGACGCTGCGGCACTTTGAATAATTGCAGTAACCCATCCCAATGAAGACACAGGCCAAGTCAAAAGATTCACATAAATTACAAATTCGGCAATATTGCCATAAGTAAAATTACCGTCAATCACTTCCAAACCACCCAAATAAATAGTTAGAATGGTACTCAATCCCACCAATGACATCATCAAAGGAGAGAAAAAAGAATTCACCGTTGTGAGCGACATGCTTAGGTCTTTGTAATGATCGTTTTCTCTTGAGAAAATATTGGCAAAGACAGCTTGAACTGAAAATGCTTTTAAAACTCTAACCCCCGACATGCTTTCCTGCACAAATGTTGTCAAATCAGAGAGTTTAGCCTGAATCAAATCACTCTTACGATTGATGATATTACTCACATAATAAATAGATGCAGACAGAAAAGGCAAAGGTAAAAGCACATACAAAGTCAATTTAGGATTGACAGAAACCATCATCACAATCACAGTTATGAAAGTAAAAACCAAATTCACAAAATACATGATTGCCGGTCCCAAATACTGTCGAACTTTGCTCACATCTTCAGACAGTCGGTTCATCAAATCCCCTGTAAAATTAGCTCTAAAAAAAGACAGATTCATCTTTTGATATTGGCTATAGATCTCATTCTTCAGGTCATATTCAATTTTACGCGAAGCAATTATAACAGTTTGTCTCATCAGGAACATAAACACACCGCGAACAATGGTTGCCAGCAGAATTAATCCTCCAAACGCTGCCGCAATCTTGATAATTTTATTTCTGAAAAAAGCCTCTAATTCTGTACCTTCATAAAAATGAAACAGACTTACTTGCTCCAAAGAATTATCAAAGGCTATCCTCACCAAATAAGGCGAAAGAATGTTGAGAATATTCGTTAGGATGATGAAAAGAATACCGGCAGCAAGTGTTTTGCGGTATTTCCATAAATATTTATTGAGGTATTTGAGTGATTTCAAGAGGCTGCAAATTTTGTTTATTATTTAGTAATAACAAAAAAAGCTATTTTCGCACCATCAAAAACGTAATCACTTAATCATAGCAAGAAATGAGCGGAACATCATCACAATCACAAGACTCCAATTTCCCTCTGTTTAACAACTTGGCAGAATTTAACCACGAACAAGTTGTTGTATGTAACGACAACAATACCGGCTTAAAAGCCATCATCGCAGTTCACAACACTGTTTTGGGTCCCGGGCTGGGCGGAACCCGATTTTGGGTATATAACAACGAACAAGAAGCCATGAATGACGCACTTCGTCTTTCACGCGGGATGACTTATAAAGCATCTATTTCAGGGCTTAATCTTGGAGGTGCAAAAGCAGTTATTGTAGCTGATAAGAACACAAAAAAGACAGAAGCATTCATGCGTAAATTTGGTCGCTTTGTTGAAAATTTGAATGGCAAATACATCACAGCCGAGGATGTGGGCACCACAACCAAAGACATGGAATATATTGCCATGGAAACCGACCATGTGGTAGGACTACCCGAGATTATGGGCGGAGGCGGAGACCCTTCACCTGTTACAGCTTATGGTGTTTATATGGGGATGAAAGCCTCTGCCAAAAAAACTTTTGGCAATGATAGCTTGGCTGGCAAGTCTGTTACTGTTCAAGGAGTGGGCAAAGTGGGCTACTATTTGGTTGAACTATTGGTGAAAGAAGGCGCCAAAGTGTTTATCAGTGACATCAACGAAACAAATCTGAAACACACATCTGCATTAGGTGGAGAAGTAATCAGCCCTAACGATGTTTACTCCAAAAAGATAGATATTTTTGCTCCTTGTGCGATGGGCGCTATCCTCAATTCAGACACCATTCCTCAACTAAATTGCGCTATCGTGTGCGGATCTGCCAACAATCAGTTGAAAGAGGATGTTCAACACGGCAACATGCTTAGAGACAGAGGCATACTCTATGCTCCGGACTTCCTTGTAAATGCAGGTGGATTAATCAATGTTTATTCAGAATATACAGGATATGTGAGAGAGCGTGCTATGTCACAAACAGAGCATATTTATGATTTGACTTTGGACATTTACCACAAATCAGAGGAAGAGAAAATCAATACACAGGTTGCAGCAACAAAGATTGCCGAAGAAAGAATTCACAACATGATGTTAGTGAAATCCACTTATTAAGCAATTTGTTGTAAAATAAATGAAAACAAAAAGGCTGTTCTTGCGAACAGCCTTTTTTCGTTATAACAAATCCAAAATTTTATTCCTCTTTTCGTTTCACAATCAGAAACATATCCTGTTCGAGGGGGAGATAGCCGTATTCATAGCAAAATATATAGGTTTGTTGTTTTTGGGTTAAATAAGTATGTGTATGATAATCAAATTTGAATCCTTTGTCCAAGAGTTTTTCCTTTTTTGCTTTGACAAAATCCTCATTTTCCGGAAGTAATTCAGCCAAAATATTCCGATTTTTAAATAAGTAGTTGTTGATTTTTTTAACAAAAACACTCTTTCCACTATGCAAACGGTTATTGTAATTATTTCTGCAATAATCATCACAGAATTTTTTATCTATTCTGCCCTTAAGTGGCTTGTGACAATGCAAACAAGTTTTTTCCATAGCGTGATTTTTTTACAAAATTATCCGACAACAAACGCTTACAAACAATTAGTTCGGGAGTTAAACGACTAAAAACCGAATCAGTATTTTGAGCCATCACACCTTTGCAGTCGAAATCGAAACGAAATAACGAAATCAAAAGAAACTAAACAAAATTATTAACCAATTTAAAATTTAACATCATGAGTAATTTAAAAAACAACGTACAGCTAATCGGACATTTAGGCGCAAATCCTGAAATTAAAACCCTTGAAGGCGGCAGCAAAGTAGCGCGTCTCAGAGTGGCAACCTCCGAATCTTTCAAAAACAAAAACGGTGAATGGCAAGAAGAAACTACTTGGCACTCTATTACAGCATGGGGACCCTTGGCAGAACGTGCAGAAAAGCACCTGTCCAAAGGCTCCTACATCTTGCTCGAAGGCAAGTTAACAAGTCGTAATTATGTGGACAGCAAAGGTGAGAAAAGGTATGTCTATGAAGTGCAAGCCAGCAACTTCTTATTATTGGACAAAAAGAATCCGGCTGCAGAGAATATGCCTGCGCAATCAGATTCATCTGCTGCACAAGAGGATGTATTGCCGTTCTGAGGCTCGTTCCTGAACTAAGCTACTATTTATTAATAAAAGGCGACATTTCTGTCGCCTTTTTTGTTAATATAATTCCTTCTCCAAATGCTGATTCTTACACCAATAAATATTTTTGGCATACTCCCAAAAAAAATCAAAATTTGCCACATGAAGTTTTGGCTAATCAAATCTGAACCATTTAAATATTCATGGCATCAATTTGAGAAAGACGGTCGCACTTTTTGGGACGGTGTTCGCAACTATCAGGCACGCAATAATATGCGCAATATGGCTGTCGGTGACTTATGTCTTTTCTATCACAGCAATGAGGGGAAAGAAGTAGTGGGTGTGGCAAAAGTGATCAAAACCGCATATCAAGACCCCAGCACCAAAGACACAAATTGGGTTTGTGTGGACGTGGCACCTCACGAAAAACTTAAAAATACGGTTACTTTAGAGCAGATTAAAAACGAACCAAGATTGGAAAGAATCGGATTGGTTAAACAGCAACGATTAAGTGTAGTTGCATTGACCAGAGAGGAGTTTGACACTATTTTAGAACTATCTGAAAATGAAAAAAAAGCTCATTCTTAATCATAAGGAAATTGAAATCATCCTCAAGCGCCTTGCCATGGAGCTGATAGAAAATCACAATGACTTTTCCAAGTCTGCCATAATAGGACTGCAACCTCGCGGTGTATTTCCTGCAAGATCGTTGGTAGAGTACGTAAAGGAATTCACTAACAACCCAAATGTGTTATACGGAGAATTAGACCACACATTCTTTCGCGATGATTTTCGCAGAGGACAAGAAATCTTAACACCTCATCCCATCAAGATTGATTTTGATATTGAAGGAAAAAACATCATCTTAGTGGACGATGTGGTTTATACCGGTCGTTCCGTTCGTTCAGCCATGGATGCATTAAGCTCTTATGGAAGACCTTCTAAAATTGAATTGCTGGCATTGCTCGACCGCAGATTTAACCGAGAAACTCCGATTATGTCAGACTATTGCGGCAAAGTGATAGACACCCGAGGCAACAGTCAGAAAGTACTTGTGGACTGGAACTCGAAAAAAATAAATGTGTGGCTTTTAAATACAACTGAAGAAGAATGAAAACATTCAACCATAAACACCTGATTGGTATCAAAGATTTGACTGCGGATGACATTCGGCTTGTATTTGAAACTGCCGACAACTTCAAAGAAGTCATTAACCGTCCTATCAAAAAGGTACCCTCACTCAGAGACACAACGATAGCCAATATTTTCTTTGAAAACTCAACCCGCACAAGAATTTCATTTGAACTTGCCGAAAAAAGATTGAGTGCCGATGTAGTTAATTTTTCCTCCTCCTCCTCCTCAGTTTCCAAAGGTGAAACATTGGTTGATACAGTAAAAAACATACTTTCCATGAAAGTAGATATGGTTGTGATGCGACACCCAAGCCCGGGCGCATGTGTCTTTTTGTCAAAACACATTGATGCAAGCATTGTCAATGCCGGAGACGGAACCCACGAACACCCTACTCAAGCTTTGTTGGATGCATTTTCTATCAAGGAAAAATTTGGAGATGTAAAAGGCAAAAAAGTAGCGATTGTAGGAGATATCACCCACTCAAGGGTTGCTATATCCAATATTTATTGTTTGAAAAAATTAGGTGCAAAGGTCAAGCTATGCGGTCCTCCCACCCTGATTCCAAAACACATTGAAAGCCTTGGTGTTGAAGTGGATTACAATTTAGACAACGTAATCAAATGGGCTGACGTTGTCAATATGCTGCGCATCCAAATGGAACGACAAGACATTGCCTATTTCCCAAGTTTGAGAGAATATTCCATTCAATACGGACTGACGGCAGAAAGGATAGAAAAAAGTGGGAAAGAACTTGTGATTATGCACCCGGGACCCATCAACCGAGGAGTAGAAATCACATCCGAGGTAGCAGACAGCAAAAACGCAATTATCCTCAACCAAGTTGAGAACGGTGTAGCAATCAGAATGGCGGTGCTATATCTGTTGGCAGGTGAGAAATAGAGAAACTGTTTGATACATATTATGAAACAGAAAATTTTACTTTTTTTACTTCCTTTAGCAATTACAACAAACTGCTTTTCTCAGGGTAATGAGAAAAATTCAAAAGATTGTGTGCGCAAAGGGTTTACGTCAATTAACATGGGCGTTAGCATACCAACCGGCAACTTTAAAAGTGATAACTTTAATAATAACGAGGCCGGTTTTGCAACTAATGGAGCAGTATTTGACATAGCATACGGCTATGAAATCGCACCTGATTTTGGTGTTACTGTAGTTTACCGTGGACAAGCAAATGGAAAAAATCTTGGCACCTATGCACAAAGCTTAGCCAATTTTTTTGGCTCCGGATCTGTTAGTGTAGAATCAAGTGCTTTTACTCTTGGTGGAGTAATGGCAGGGATTTATGGATCGCACCCTATTACAAATAAACTGAGTATTCAAGCTCGAACCTTAGCCGGTTTTTCTGTCGCTGTCCTACCCGCTATGACAACTATTGCATACGATGATTCAAAAACAAAGCTTGTAACATGGTTCCAAGACAGAGCCGAAACAACAACTTTTTCTTATATCATTGGAGCCGGAGCAACTCTTGATATATCAAAGAAAACATATTTATTATTTAATTTGGATTTTTATTCCGCCAATGCTGAATGGGACGATGTACGAATAATTAGCATTGGACATATCACAAAGACTACTGAAATAGACCAATATAACTTCAAACAAAAGTTTAGTACTGTGAATATGAGTATTGGCTTAGGTTTTCGGATTTAATCGGCTCACTACATAATCATAGATTGAGAGGGTGAAAGGTTGCGTTAGAGAGTTCATTGGGCAATGGACTTTCATCTGCAATTTAATTAAACCCAAAAAAATAGACGCCCTATTTCATGCGAAACTCTTTTTAGCCAATATAACTTATCTTCGCACTAAAATGTTACTCAGGTTTACAGCATTTATATTCTGCCTATTGCTCTTTGTAACACAAAAAGTACACGCGCAATGTAGCATTTCGCTGACCGGAATTCCCTGCGTTGGCAATTCCTTGACCTTTGACCATAGTGCCACCAATGCCACCAACACCCAATGGGATTTCGACCATCAAGGAACTTCGATACAAGCAACTGCCGCTTATGTATTTAACACTCCCGGCATAAAGAAAATATACCTCAAAGTTACTTTGCCCAACAGCACAAACTGTTATGACACATTAGAAATAGAAGTTTTTGACCTTCCTGAAATCAAGAGTTTTTTAATTTCAGCAGATTCGCAATGCCTGACCAATAATGAATTTTGCTTTGTGGATAGCACCGCTTTTGGCGGCTGTATCAAAAGTATCCGATATTTATTCGATGACGGAGAATTAATAACCCGCACTAACCCAAGCGGAGAAGTTAGATTTTGCAAAGTTTTTAATGGGGCAAACGATATGAGCATGAACTATACAATTGAAGTAGTTAACTGTAACAACTGTGTAAAAACGTTTCGTCCGTCAAAGGCACTCACCATACGCAAACCGCGAACCATTTCATTTACATCCAGCATGCCCAACGGGTGCGACACGGTTACTGCCTATTTTGTGAACACATCGCAAATAAATCTATCCGATGTTCAGAAATTTCTTTGGGATTTTGGTGATGGCAGTTATGACTCAACGCATTGGGGCGATGGAGGTCTGTCTCATTTATACAATAAACGAGGACCTGCAAACGATGCCTTTACTGTGAAGCTGAAAGTATGGCAGAAAGGCGGTTGTGTGGAAGAATTTGTAATGAACAATGCGGCTATCAACACATTGTCGCCCACTGGTATTGACAATGTGATAAAATACTACTGTCCCAATGATTTGCTCGAACCGAGTCCCAAGGGAAATAAACCGCCCGGCATGACTTTCACATGGAAACTTACCGGGACAGGAAATACACCTTGGATTTATCCAAATGAAGAAAGTCCGGTGATTGTTCTCTCCAATCTCGGGGCTTACCGTTTGGTATTGGAAACAAACCACCCTACTTGTCCCAAAAAAGAGTTTTCGGATACATTCTTTGTAGTAGGTCCAAAGGTTAAAATAGAAGAGATTGACAGCGGATATCTCATAGCGCAAAATGAACGTTATCAGTGTGTAAGTAGTGACACTGTTCATTTCCCAAATCGCACCCGCTATTACCTGAACGACAAGAATCCCGGCAATGACGACAGCACTGTCTTACTCCCTTCCGGTGTAAAACATTGGGTTTTTGACAACAATCTCAACCCTCTTATTTCTAAAAAACAAGAACGCAAAGACGACAACATAGACCGTTTATGGAATTTTGGCGATGCATTTGCTCCTCAGTGTACCACTATCACGGCACTGAATATTAACGTCAACAAAAATTGTAATTATTCCAAAGACCGTTATCCCACGCACTTCTACACCCCTTGGGACAGCGTCTATAAACAGTTTTATTACAACCCCAATGTTTCCTTTACCTATTTAGACTTTTTGCCAAATGGGGATTGCAACATCAGGCAAGTGGACACCAACGAACTCGAACTTCATCGAAAATTATTTTTTAGACGTATTCCCGAATGTTATGAAGCCAAACTCACCGAGACAGATACTTCACAAGACTACGTCTGTCCGGGCACAGACAAGGTTCGATTAGCCATTCAACGCACCGATATATCTAATTTGGAGGTTCAAGGGTCGGGATGTGTTACTCCGGAAAACACAAGCATAAATTTGAGGGCATTTTTTGGCAAAACCAAACCCGGATGTTCTTTTAACATGATTTTATTTAATCCGAATGTAACGCGCGACTCCTCCAATTGGAAACCTTTTATAAGCGAACCACCCAACAACGGCTATGAATACACCGGATTTTTTACACCCAATGTTTTTTACACTTACGACTCCAGTGTTTACAACATAAAAGACGACACACTGACTGTGGGTTTTATTGTAGCAAACGGCATTGGTAACAATGTATGTTTGGACACTCTGTACATCAAAAATCCTTTTAAGGTTGAACGTGTTCAAAGCTTCTTCAATATTATTGCTCCCCAAACAAAACCTACCAAAGTGTGTGTTGGCGACACCATTCTATTTGGAGAAAACAATGTCCATCGGCTTTTTGCTGAATCTTCTCAATCCATCGAATGGAGTATTTCAGGTCCATTGCCAAGCGACCCGAACGTCAGGGGAAATCTCGGATTTATTTCTGAACAGCGTAAAAACGGGCTCAAACATCCCAATCCCGACAGTTCGCATCTTTTTGTGGACATGCTTTACATATACAACAGCATGGCATCCAAACCTTACGACACCATCATGTTGAACGAAATATTTGATTATGATTTGAGCATGGAAATCACCGATGCAGCCAACGGAATGTTGTTTCAACAATGGACTGATTTAGGACTTCCATCCATAGAATACAGCAAAGAACGAGTGGTCAGAATGTTTTGGAACGGAGTTGGAGTTATGGGAAATGCAATGACAGGGGCAATCGGTTGTATTGATACCACAGGTTTATCACAATTCATTGACATAAAGATAATTCCCAAACCCAATGGGAAACGCACGCTGAATTTCCGCGATACCTCAATACTGCCCTTACTCAATCATCAACTGAACAACAAAACCTACAATAACACATACTCCTTTGTACCCAAACGCAATGGCACTTATGACATTGCGCTCACTGTGAGCAATTCCAAGAATTGTTCGGCAACTTCACTACAATCTTTTGTGGTAGGATTTTCGAGCAAGATTTCATCTACCGATTCTATCAATTGTGCGGACGAAACCATCTACTTGAAGCCGCAGTTCAGGTACTACAAATCAGGCGGAAGCGCAGGTGCATTAGACAGTACGGATTATTGGGAGCTACACAAGAATAACGCAGGCAAACCCGGTTTTGAAGGCGAAACTAAAATTGATTGGAGTTTGGAAGATGATGACATTTCCAATCCTACCACTATTTTCGGGACAGGCCCTTATGGTCACACAGGTTATGACACAGCTTATGTGATGGGAGGCGAGGATGGAGGAAAAATATATTACCGGACACCCGGCAAATACACCATGCGTATTACCACCACAGACAACAGCGGATGTGCAGATACGCTCACTCAAAACGTTTACGTAATAGACAATACTGCTAAATTTTCACTCAACATACAAGACCTGAACTGCCGTACTATTATTGAACTCTTTGATTCCAGTAGTTTGACAGATGTATATGATTCGCTATTAGGTTCTCCAAGTCATTCAAAATACAGTTGGACTATTCAATGGGGAGATGGAAGCGAAAACTGGTTTTCGCCCACTCTGCCGCCCCAAATCGGGCATCAATACAAGGGATTTGGCAATTATTTAGTAACCATGATTGCTGCCACCAAAGGAGAACTCAATGGGAGAAAGCCAATGTGTACCGATAGTTTTGAATTAAACCTAAACATTCCGGGACCTCAACCTTATTTCGAACCTTTGGACACACTGGTAATCTGTTTAGGCGATTCTGTTCGTTTTGTTAACAAGAGTTACAACCCAACAAAATATGCCCAATTTATCTGGAACATGGGCGACAGCACTTTTATTACCAGCAGTGGAAGCGACACCGTTACACATACATACAAAAAATCAGGAGTCTATTCTGTTTTTCTGTTAGAGTCAGACTCGTTGAGCGGTACTATTCACTATTGTTCCCACACCTATCCCGACACCCCGATGCAACAAGAAATCAAGGTGTTGGTCTTAGACTTTTACAATGCAGAATTAACACAAGACAAACACTCCATTTGCATAGGCGACTCAGTTACCTTTACTGCTCGCAACCTCCAATCTGCATTAGGTTACAGATGGCAAGTAGCGGAGGATTCGTTTGAAATGATAACACTTGACTCGGTGTTCACCTATACATTCCTGAAAAGTGGGCAATTTTCGATTTCTGTGTACCCTGTGTTGGATTCGGCTTTGTTGGGGGTTCAATGCAGTTACAACTTTGCAACGGTGGTTTATGTTGATTCTATTTTAGCTGATTTTGAAGTAGATAGCACCAATATCCCCAGTGTTTGCTTTAAGAATACATCTGTCAACTCTGCTAAAAATTATTGGGGATTTTATCATCAATCTGATATTACCCAAAGCGGCAATGCTTTCCGCTTGAACAAAGAAATCAATGAGGCTGAATTTTGTTTAGACTATCCAGACTCTGTGGGATATTATTGGGCGTGCTTGGTGGCAGAAAGTCCGGTAGGTTGCTTAGACACCATCTGCAAACGCATACGCTACTATTCAAAGAAAAAGTTATTCATCCCTAACGTGTTCACACCCGGAAGCGACTCCTACAACGATTTTTATTATATTGACATAGAAGGTCAGGATTACTACGAATTGAGAATATATAATCGCTGGGGAGACATTGTTTTCCAATCAGAAAACAAGGATTATCAATGGAATGGGAATGTTGAGAACGGCAATACCGAATGTCCTGACGGCACGTATATTTATCAGTTTCGATACCGTTTTGAAAAAGACAAAGAGACTGAATTTACAAGCGGAGTCATCACGCTCATTCGCGAAAAACGCAGATAGTCTATTTGGCAAAACAAAACTTGACACTGTTAGGCTTGCACCCCAACATTTATTGGGTTTATCGCATCACAACCCCAAAAATATCCAATGACTGTATGGGTTTTGCACCAATGACATGGTATTGCATAAATCGGACAAGGTTGTGCAACAGTTCTTTTCTATAATCAAAATTGGCTTGTTTGTTACTCAGAAGTAAGGCAAACTGTTCGGACGAATCGGGTGACATGCAGTATGTTACATCATAAACTGAGCTAAAATCGCCTTCAGCAATATTAAAGACTTTACCTACACTGTAATCATCTGCATAAATTCCGTGACCCAGCAAGCGACATAGGCGAATCATAAATAAATGCGGCAACCAATCTTGAGTATTATCACTGTTTTCAATCTTCAGAATAGTTTCATTCACAAGGTCATAAAGTGGAGCATTAATTTCTTCTTCAGAGATGCAGCGACTCAGTATTTCTTGAATAAATCCACCTAAAGCACGCTTGGCAGGATTTGTATGCAAGCTGTGCAGAATAGGACTACACACTAATTCTTTGGCTCTTTTGAGATTTTTTACCGGGTGGTGATAGAAGTCAAGCTGCAACAGATTGAGTGGGGTTAGGTGTGCACTTTTAACTTTGCCGCGATTGGATGATATGCCCTGAAACAGAAAACTCTGCAAGCCATAGTCACGGGTAAATATTTTGCAAATGACAGATGAATCTCCGTATTTGAATCTATGCAAAATAACACCTTCTGTCTTGACTAACATGGTTTTGAATTATCGCACAAACAATACTTTCCCCATCGCTTTTTGTTCTCCTTTACTATCAATGGCAAAAACAAGATATACGCCTGTTGCAGGTCTTTCGCCCGAAAAAGTTCGGCAATTCCAAACGGCACGACCTCCGTTGCTCACGGTTTCGAAAATAATATTACCATTAATATCTGTGATTTTAACCCTTGCATCCAAAGCCAGTCCTTCGATAGCAACCTCTCCATCAAAATCACTTCTGACAGGGTTTGGATAAATTTTCAACTTGCTCATCTCCTCTTGAGGTTTGGTTGCATTCTCTTTGACAGAAAAAAGCCCCTTGTCGGTATTAAAAAACACCTCTCCTGTGATTTCGTCAATGCCCACACTCAACACATTATCGGACGGGAGCGGGCTATTTTCAGTATTGTAGTGCTTGAGAATATCCATTCCGTTTCGATCAATCAGCCATGCACCTTTGTTTGTGCCAACCCATCTACGACCGGAGCCATCTACCGCAATAAAATATACCACCTCTGAGCCTAATAAATAACCACCCACACCACCTTGTTCTATAATAACCCTATCGGTTTTGAACCCCTCTGAAAAAGCATTTTGCGCGTTTCTAAACACAACCAATCCGGCATCTGTTCCCGCCCAAATTTCACCGTTAGGCATAATGGCAAGGCAGCGAACCAGGTTAGTTGGCAACTCTGCATTCTGGGTGTTAAGCAACACACTGCGGTCATCGTTTTCATCCAAGGGTGTACCATTGTCATCAAACACACAAATACCATTGCCGGACAAATTTGGTCGCGGAGTCATCAACCATTTGTATCCGTTGTTGTCAA
The DNA here is from genome assembly GCA_023957335.1 of Bacteroidota bacterium. NCBI lineage: Bacteria > Pseudomonadati > Bacteroidota > Bacteroidota bacterium. The sequence continues at coordinate 165,312 of JAMLHC010000003.1, forward strand.
GAATCATTTCACCTAAATAACGAGTCGGCAGTTTAAATGCTTTCCATGTTTTGTCTGCGGTATAAACACTCAGCGCACTGTCCACATCATAGTTACTCACCCACAGATTTCCGTTTTTGTCATAACACACTCCGGATGTATAGTAGAAACTGTCCACCTTGTCCATACCTCCAGATGTCCATGTAAAATACTTTAAAGTGCTATTCTTGGCATTATAAACCCTAACCGGAGTGTTCCCTTCAAACTCTATCACTCCTTTCCCTTGGGTGCCCATAAACATTCGATTTTCAGAAGGGTGTTTGGTCATACAAGTAAAGTCGTGCAAGCCTTTAAAAATATCGCTGTTAGCGTATGGGTTGCGCGTCCATTGATTATCTTTAATAATATTGTACCCATTCATATTGTATGTATGAGTGTATTCAAGCGAATAAGAGCCGGCAGTAACCCAAAATGCATTGTTGTAGTTCAACATACGAAAAGATGTCAGCGAATTGGGTCCATTGGGGGTAAAGAAGGTTTCTGAGCTGTCTTTATTCACTCGAATAAGTCCGTATCCCATTGTAACATACCAATAAAAATCATTCTTATCCACCAGCCCCATCACAGTAGCATTCTTAGACATTTTGTTTGAATTTCCGTCCGGGCGAATAACCTCAATCAATTTTCCCATAGTGATTACCAGATTGCCATTGTGCACTTTGAGCGAGTTCACAGTTCCAAAGCTTTGATCATATCGCACTGTCCATGAACTTCCATCCCATACCTGCAAAACGCTATCCTTCTCAGCATATAATTTTCCGTTGAAAGCATTTATATGCCGGCTGCCGATTGAGGTATCCATCACAGTCCAGTTGTTATTGTCGGCTAAATTAATATTGGGTTTAATCAATCCGAAAATTATGCTGTTTCCCGTAACTGCAAATAGAGTATCTCCCAGTACTGCGGTTCCATATATAGGCAAAGTTGTGTTGTTTAAATCTTTGCCCAAATTCAGATAGTTTTCGCTTACTTCCATCCGGTCTTCACTATACACCACAATGCCTAAACCGGTTGAAACATAAGCCTTGCGATTAAAGAACATAATGTTATGAATACGCTTATCTCCCACCAGAGTGCTTCTGAAAATATCATCTAAGGCAGTAATTTTGTTATTCTTCAACACATCAATTTTGGAATTTGCATAGCAAATCCATAGTTTGTCTGTTGCCGGGTCATAATCCAGTACATTAACCTCGCCATCGGAAAAGCCATTAATGGTAGAGAGTTTTTCCAAACTTCCATCAGATTTAGCATAAGCAAAAAAACCATTGTCTGCAGCAGCAAAGATTTTGTCTTTATTTTCTGTTATATAATGACAACGGTTGTATGGCAGGTGAACACGCCACTCGCCCATTCCTATTCCTGTGTTTTGTGCCGAAACTATGATTGGCATCAAACCCAAAACGAGTAATATATGTTTAAGCGTGATTTGCATTGTTCCAAATATAGTCAAAACTCAATACAACCTTGTCCTATTTCTATTCCAAATCTTAATCAAAACAAAACCGGTCAACGCTCCACCCAAATGTGCAAAGTGAGCCACGTTATCCCAATTGAAACTGCTCAATCCGAGAAACAAATCTAAAAGAATAATACCCGGAATCATGTATTTCGCTTTGATAGGGTAAGGAATAAAAATAAACATTAATTCTGAATTGGGGAAAAACATTCCGTATGCCACCAACAAACCATAAATAGCACCGCTTGCGCCCACCATCGGGGTTGCAATCCAGTTCACAAATGATTGACAAACGTTATTGAGTTGAAGTCCGCTTAGTGCCATGTTTTGCAATGCTTTCTCCGGAATAACCTCTCCTACGCACTCATAAACCCTATATGCCCAATAAGATTGCTCTAAGAACGCAGCACCTAAGCCTGACAACAAATAAAGAATTAAAAACCGTTTTGTACCTATATATCTTTCAATCATCGACCCAAACATGAGTAATCCAAACATATTGAACAGGATATGCGAGAAGGAGCCATGCATAAACATGTGAGTAAAAATCTGATAGGGTTTGAATAGTATAGAACCAAAGTATTTCATCCCAGTTGTATAGGTCAGATTATATTGAAACACATCCATAGAAACCCAGGCACCGAGAAAGAACAACAAGTTAATGAAGAAAATATTCTTAACAGCTGGCGGCATATTGCGAAACAGATAAAGCAGTCCCATGTTTGTAATTTATATTTTAAAAAGTTTGTTTAGTTCTTCTCTTGGCAGGTTAACATACACTTGCCTTCCAAAAGGGCAGTAGCGGGGAAATTCACAGGCAAACAGTTCGGAGGCAAGTAGGCTTTGTTCATTTGGGTTGAGAATTTTGTTTGCAAACATAACAGCATTTTTTGCCATACTTCGCGCCACATTCTCTTTTTCTGTGAGTTTGTATTTTGTTCTGTTCTCTTTCAAATTTTCTAACAACCCTTCAATCATTTGTTGTTCATTTCCTTTAGGTAAATCGGCAGGGAGTCCATTGATAATAAATGTATTCTTACCAAACTCTCCTATATCAAAACCTATAAACTTTACTTCATCTATTACGCTAAGCAGTAGTTCCGCATCCGCAGTGCTGAACTCAAGGGTTTTTGGGAAAAGCAGTTGCTGGGTTGTTGATTGATGCTGATTGATGCTGGTTAAATAGCGTTCATACCAGATTCTTTCTCTGGCAAGCAAAATATTAATGATATATAGTTCTCCATGCGCTTTTACAACCAAAGTATCTTCAAACTGAAAAACCGAATCAATAAGAGATGCAGTTGAGATAGTCCTAAACAAATCATGTGTAGGCAGCGGTTTCACTTGTGTTTCAAACTCGTTTTGCAAAGGCTGATAGATTTTTTCCCAGCCATAAGGTTGTTTCTTGGGTGGAGCTTGTTCGCCCTGAAACGGATTGTATCGAGGATTAATCTTCGGATCGGGGTTATAACTCGTGAACGATGTATTGTTAATCGGGCTTTGAGAAATTGGTAACTCAAGAGTAGGAACCAACATAAAAGAACCTAAAGCTTTTTTGACTGCCGCGTGAACAATGGAATATAACACCCTTTCATCCTCAAACTTAATCTCAGTCTTAGAAGGTGATACGTTAATATCAATTCTGGATGGGTCAATTTGCAAAAAGATAACATAAGTAGGTTGACTATCCGAAGGAATCAAATTGTCATAAGCCGAGCGAATGGCATGATGCAAATAAGCGCTCTTGATATAGCGATGGTTTACATACAAGTACTGCTCCCCTCTGATTTTCTTAGCTAATTCAGGCTTGCCAACGAAACCGGATACTTTGAGCAAATCAGTGTCTTCATTCAAACTAAGCAAATCCGCGTGCTTCATCTTGCCCAAAACACTCACTATTCTACTTTTGTTGTCAGCTGAGGGTAAATCAAAAACTTCCTTATCATTATTAAATAATTTGAAAGCAATATCAGGATGGGCGACTACTTGACGTGTAAATTCCTCTATGATATGGCGTGTTTCTACGGTTTGTGATTTGAGAAAATTTCGTCTTGCAGGGATATTAAAAAAAAGGTTTTTGACAGAAATATTAGTTCCATTGGGGGCTGCAGTAAACTCATGTTTCTTGATATGCCCGCCTTCAATCACAATCCTTGTGCCGGTATCATTTTCTTTAATTTTTGTATCCATCTCCACTCTGGCAACAGAGGCGATAGAGGCTAATGCCTCTCCTCTAAAGCCAAATGTTTTGATACAATACAAATCATCCGCTTTTCTTATTTTGGATGTTGCGTGTCTTTCCCAGCACATTCTGGCATCAGTATGACTCATACCGGAGCCATTGTCCACTACTTGTATCAATAGCGAGCCACCTTCTTTGACCAAAAGCGTAATCATAGTTGCCCCTGCATCCACCGCATTTTCAAGCAACTCCTTAACAACGGAAGAAGGTCTTTGTACAACCTCACCGGCAGCAATTTGATTAGCAATAGTTTCCGGTAGCAGGTTAATGATGTCATTCATAGGGCTGTGTATCAAACTTGTCAAAAAGATGTTGAATAAAGTCAGAGGTCATCAGTTGCCATGCGAGATAAGCAAGAACAAGTAGAATAACAATGAGTCTGAGGTTCTGATTTCGAAGTTTAATTTGTTTCACACTTTTACGTGGTTTATGTGATGTAAATGCACCTCGAATGGTGGAACCCGGTTTAGGTCCATCACCCCCACCCTCTCCCATAGCTGCTTTAATTGCATTGACTCTATTGCGCAACTCTTCTCTATTTTCATCGTAGAAGCGTGGAATGTACCTGAATGGTATCTTCTTGTGTTTTGCACCCAACCCAAACATAAGTCGCAAAGATACGAGTTTTTGCAGGGTCATTCTCAGGGTTAGGAATCTGTGTGTAAAAAATAGATAGCATATTTTTTGTATTTATGAGCAAACACAATATCAATAAAAAAGCCGTAAAGATTGTCTCTTTACGGCTTATGGTATTTTCAAAAACTATTTTCTTAGTCTTTCTTTGGCTGTTCTTCTGTAGCGTCAGCATCAGGTGTATCATTGGTAGTATCGGTATTCTCCGCAACGTCCTCTGATTTAACTTCTTGAACAACGTCTTCCTGCACAGGTTCTACTACTGCTTCTTCTGCTTCTTTAGCAACAGGAGTGGCTTTTGTAGTTGATGAAGTTGAACGACTTCTTCTGGTAGATTTCTTCTGTTCTTTTGCAGGTTTAGGTTGGATAAACTCATTAAAATCAACAAGTTCAATTAGTGCCATCTCTGCATTATCACCCATACGGTTGCCCAATTTGAGGATGCGTGTATATCCTCCTTGTCTGTCTCCAACTTTAGAAGCAACAACTCCAAAAAGTTCCTTAATAGCTTCTTTGTCTCTAAGATAAGAAAATACTGTTCTTCTGCTGTGAACTGAATCTGATTTAGCTTTAGTAATGAGAGGCTCAACATAAACTCTCAATGCTTTAGCTTTAGCAACAGTAGTAGTGATTTTCTTGTGCTTAATAAGGGAAGAAGCCATGTTTGAAAGCATAGCTTTTCTATGTGGTGCTGTTCTTCCTAAATGATTTACTTTTACTCCGTGTCTCATCTCTTCTATTTATTCTAAAAATTATTCTTCTACAAGATTATACTTTGAAATATCCATTGCAAAGTGCAATCCTTTCTCTTTAACAAACTCTTCCAACTCAGATAGAGATTTTTTACCAAAGTTTCTAAACTTAAGCAAGTCATCAATATGATAGCTAACCAATTCACCTAAAGTTTTAATTTCCGCTGCTTTGAGGCAGTTATAAGCTCTAACAGACAAATCTAGGTCAGCAAGTGATGTTTTAAGAATCTTTCTCATTTGCAGCATATTTTCGTCAACCTCTTGAACAGGCTTTTTAACCTGGGTATCTAATAACATATTGTCATCAGAAAACAACAAAAAGTGCTGAATAAGAATCTTCGCTGCTTCTTTCAGAGCGTTTTCGGGATGAATAGATCCGTCAGTTGAAACTTCCATAACAAGTTTCTCATAATCAGTTCTTTGTTCAACCCTAAAATCTTCAACATTGTATTTTACATTCTTAATAGGAGTAAAAATAGAGTCGATAGGAATCACTCCGAGGGTTGTATCTTTTGTTTTGTTTTCTTCAGCAGGAACATATCCGCGTCCTTTTTCAATGTTCAATTCTATTTCAAGTTGAACAAAAGGTTCCATTGAACAAATCACAAAGTCTGGGTTTAAAACCTCAAAATTGCTGCTGTATCGGCTCATATCACCGGCTAAGAATTGCTCTTTTCCTTTGATTGAAATAAAAATCTTTTCAGAATTTTCAGCAGTTGGAGACGTCTTCTTAAATCTAACTTGTTTAAGGTTTAATATAATGTCGGTAACATCTTCAACAACACCTTTAATAGTTGAAAATTCATGTTCAACACCGTGAATTTTCACAGAAGTAATCGCAAATCCCTGAAGAGAAGATAAAAGCACTCTTCTAAGTGAATTACCGATAGTTGTACCGTACCCTTTTTCAAGTGGGCTGAATTCAAACAGACCATAAAAGTCTGTATCTTTCTGCATGATAACTCTCTCGGGTTTTTGAAAATCTAATATTGCCATTTTTTTTTTAAGATTATACTTTTAAAAATTATTACTTAGAATATAACTCAACAATTAATGTTTCGTTAATGTTTTCGGGAATTTCAGAACGTTCAGGGAAATTCATGAATGTACCTGACATTGCATTGCCATCCCATTGTAACCATGAATGTTTCATTTTTCCAACTGAAAGAGAATCGCTCACTAACTCTAAAGATTTAGATCTCTCTCTCACGGTAACAACATCGCCCGGTTTTAGTTGGTATGAAGGGATATTTACAATTTCGTCATTTACAAGAATGTGCTTATGAGACACCAATTGTCTTGCAGCTCTTCTTGAAGGGGCTATATTCAATCTATAAACCGTATTATCTAATCTTGCTTCCAAAAACTTAAGGAATGTTTCACCGGTAATACCTCTTTTTGAAGCTGCCTTTTTAAATAAATTAAGAAACTGTTTCTCTAACAAACCATAGGTATATTTAGCTTTTTGTTTTTCAGAAAGCTGAATTGCATACTCGGATTGTTTTTTTCTTTTTCTGGAATTACCATGCATTCCGGGAGGGTACTTCTTTTTTTCAAAAGACTTATCCGGTCCAAAAATGGGTTCTCTGAATTTACGGGCTATTTTGGTTTTCGGTCCTGTATATCTTGCCATATCTGTTCTATTCTATATTTATTATACTCTTCTTTTCTTAGGGGGTCTGCAACCATTGTGAGGCATAGGAGTTACATCTTGAATTGAAATCACTTCTAATCCGGATGCAGCTAGACTTCTGATAGCAGAATCTCTTCCTGAACCTGGTCCTTTTACAAATACTTCCACTTTTCTCAGTCCCATATCAAATGCAACTTTAGCACAATCCTGAGATGCTGTTTGAGCTGCATAGGGCGTGTTTTTCTTTGATCCTCTGAATCCCATTTTCCCGGAAGAAGACCATGAAATAACCTGTCCTGTTGAATTTGTAATGGATACAATAACATTATTAAATGAGGCTTTGATATGAACTTGACCTTGCGCGTCAATTTTTACCTTCCTCTTAGAAACTTTTTTTGGACTATTCATTTTATAGCTTGTAACTTAATTATTTAGTAACTTTCTTTTTGTTTGCAACAGTTTTCTTCTTACCTTTTCGGGTACGAGCATTATTCTTAGTGGTTTGACCTCTTACGGGCAATCCTTTTCTATGTCTGATTCCTCTGTAACAACCAATATCCATAAGTCTTTTGATATTCAACTGTGTTTGAGAGCGGAGCTCACCTTCAGTTTTCATATTTTCGGAGATATAGTTTCTAATACCGGTTATTTCATCATCTGTCCATTCAGAAACTTTTTTATCTTCTGAAATGTTAAGTGATTTTAAAATGGTAGCAGATACGTTTCTGCCAATACCGTAGATGTAAGTAAGTCCTATTACACCTCTTTTGTTACGTGGTAAATCTATTCCAGCGATTCTAGCCATAGTATTTTATTATCCTTGTCTTTGTTTAAATTTCGGGTTTTTTTTGCTAATCACGTAAACTCTTCCTTTACGTTTAACAATGATGCAGTCTGCACTGCGTTTCTTTACTGATGTTTTTACTTTCATTTTTTCAGTTTATTTATATCTAAAACATATTCTACCTCTTGTCAAATCATAGGGTGACATTTCAACCTGAACTTTGTCTCCTGGGAGTATTCTGATGTAATGCATCCTCATTTTACCGCTAATCGTTGCTATGATTTCGTGACCATTTGCTAACTTAACCCTGAACATCGCATTAGACAATGCTTCTGTGATTTCACCGTCTTGCTTTATTGAGGATTGTTTTGCCATTTTATTTTCGGGGCTGCGAAATTACTAAATTAATTAGTAATTATCAAATTGATGCTCCGATAGCTCCTGTTCTACCTTTAATTCTACCTGTTTTCATTAATCCGTCATAATGTCTCATCAACAAATAGCTTTCAATCTGTTGGAGCGTATCGAGTACAACTCCCACCATAATCAACAGTGATGTTCCACCATAAAACTGCGCAAAAGCATTTCCTACTTTAAAGTAAACTGCAATGGCAGGCATAATAGAAACAAGTGCCAGGAAAAGAGAGCCGGGAAGTATGATTCTCGACATGATTGTATCAATATATTCTGAGGTCTTTTTTCCGGGTTTCACACCTGGTACAAAACCTCCGTTTTTCTTTAGTTCTTCGGCAATACTCTTAGGATTGATTGTAATCACAGTATAAAAGTATGTGAATGCAATAATCATAATAGCAAATATGATATTATAGGGTATAGAAGTCCAATCATCCATAGAGTTCAATACAGAAGAATTAGAGTTAGGAAACATTTGTTTGATATAGGGAGGAATAAACATTAATGCTTGTGCAAAAATGATTGGCATTACTCCCGCAGCATTAACTTTAAGAGGAATATATTGTCTTGAGCCACCATATTGTCTGTTGCCCACCACTCTTTTGGCATAATTTACAGGGATCTTTCTTGTTCCTTGTACCAAAAGAACACTAGCCACAATAACTGCTAACCAAAATGCTATTTGCACTATAAATATTGGTAATTGACCATCATTGAAACGTTGTACCATTTCAAAAGTCAATGCACCCGGCAGTCTATCAATGATACCAATCATAATAATTAAAGAGATACCATTTCCAAGACCTTTATCAGTAATCTTTTCTCCAAGCCACATCACAAAGATTGTTCCGGCAGTAAGAATCAGTGTATTCACAAACATGAACATACTGTGTGACATCACTTCAGGACGAGTGATAAAAAGTAATGCGTTTGAATTACCGGGGTTTGATGTTATATTAACGAGATAAGCAATAGACTGAACTAAGGTAATAGCAACGGTTAAATATCGTGTGATCTGATTAAGTTTTCGTCTTCCGTCTTCGCCCTCTTTTTGCATTTTTTGGAATGCAGGGACAGCAATACCCATCAACTGAATCACGATAGATGCAGATATATAGGGCATAATTCCCAAAGCAAAGAAAGCTCCTCTGGCAAAAGCACCTCCGGCAAACACATTGATTAACCCTAGTAAACTTCCATCAGTTTGACCCTTCAAACCTGATAATTCTTCAGAATCTATACCGGGTAGAATGATGAAAGTCCCTAATCTGTATATTAACAGAAAAAACAAAGTATTAAGAATCTTTGTTCTAAGTTCCTCAATACTCCAAATTTCTTGTAGCTTCCTTATTAGTCTGAATTTGCTCATTTATATTTTATACGAGTTGTGTTGTTCCACCTACTTTTTCAATCTGTTCTTTGGCTGATTTAGAGAATCCGTTTGCTGTGACACTTAGTTTAGCTTTTAGTTCACCTCTTCCAAGAATTTTGAATAAATCATTTTTAGAGATGAGGTGATTAGCTAATAGAATATCTTTATTGATTTCTGTCACACCTTTGTTCTCAACCAAAGATTGAAGCACGTCCAAGTTAATACCTACATATTCTACTCGGTTGATGTTTTTGAATCCGCCTTTAGGTATTCTTCTTTGAAGTGGCATTTGTCCACCTTCAAAACCTCTCTTTCTTGAATAACCGCTTCTGGATTGTGCACCTTTATGTCCGCGTGTTGAGGTACCACCTTTTCCGGATCCCTGACCACGACCAATTCTCTTGGATGTTTTTATTGAACCTACAGCTGGTTTTAAATTACTTAAATTCATTCTATTAAATATTTTCTACTTTAACTAAGTGATTAACTACTCTAACCATTCCCAATATCATGGGATTAGCTTCAAATTCTTTGCTTTTATTGATTTTGTTAAGACCTAAGGCAATCAAAGTCTTTTTTTGATTAGCGGGTCTGTCAATAGCGCTCTTTATTTGTGTTACTCTAATTTTGCTCATGATATATAATATTAACCGTTAAAAACATTTTCTAATTTGATACCGCGTTGTTGTGCAATGGTATAAGGGTCTCTTAATTTCAAAAGCGCATCAATTGTTGCTTTTACAACGTTATGTGGATTTGAAGAACCTTTAGATTTAGAAAGGATATTTTCAATTCCGGCACTTTCGAATACCGCTCTCATTGCGCCTCCTGCTATAACACCGGTACCATGTGCAGCCGGTTTCATAAATACTTGACCTCCGCAGTATCTTCCAATTTGTTCGTGAGGAATTGTGCCATTGATAATAGGAACTTTAATGAGATTCTTTTTAGCGTCTTCAATGCCTTTTTGTACAGCAGCCTGAATTTCACTTGCTTTACCTGAACCTATACCCACAATACCATTCTTATCACCTACAACCACGATTGCAGTAAAACTGAATGTTCTTCCTCCTTTTGTAACCTTGGCTACTCTTTGAATAGCTACAACATTTTCTGTAAGTTCAAGGTCTGATTTATTAATTCTTTTAATATTTTGAGTTGCCATAATGTTGATTATTAAAATACTAAGCCCCCTTCTCTCGCACCTTCGGCCAAACTTTTTACACGACCGTGATACATATAACCGTTTCTGTCAAAAACAACTGTTGCGATTCCGACAGCTTTTGCTTTTTCGGCAATTCTTTTACCTATCTCACCGGCTACAACAGTCTTGGTTTGTTTTGATTTAGAAAAATCCTTTTCATTGGAAGAAGCTGCACAAAGTGTAACAGACTTACTGTCATCAACAATTTGGGCATAAATTTCTTTATTGCTTTTGAAAACAACCAAGCGTGGTTTTTGTTCAGTACCACGTATTTTGGATGCAATACTTCTTTTAATTTTTGCTCTTCTTTCTAATTTAGCTTTTGTACTCATTTTACTTATTTTTTAGCTGCTGACTTACCTGCTTTTCTTCTAACTTGTTCACCAACAAAGCGAATACCTTTTCCTTTATAAGGCTCAGGTGGACGGAAACTTCTAATTTTTGCTGCCACTCTGCCTAATAATTCTTTATCTGCACATTCCATTGTGATAAATGGGGCAGCACCTTTGGGAGTTTCAGCTTTTATCTTAATTTCTTTGGGTAATTCAAGCATAATTTTATGAGAATATCCCAATGACATATCCAAAACTTGTCCTTGAACTGCTGCTCTATAACCCACGCCAACAAATTCTTGACTTATAGTATGACCTTGAGAAACACCTACTATATGATTGTGTATCAATGAACGATACAAACCGTGCAAAGCTCTGTGTTGTTTTTCGTCAGATGGTCTGATTACTGTAATATGGCTACCTTCAATTTTTAGGTCAAAACCTTTGTTTAGCGGCTGTTTGAGTTCACCTTTAGGACCTTTCACAGTTACAATATGGTTATCATAAGTAACAGTAACTCCTGCCGGCACTTCAATAATTTTATTTCCTATTCTTGACATAATCTTTTTCTTTAATTATTATGAAACATAACATAAGACCTCTCCGCCAACATTAAGTTTTCTGGCTTCTTTGTCTGTAATCACACCATGTGAAGTTGAAATAATGGCAATACCAAGCCCGTTGATAACCTTTGGAAGATTGTCTGAGGGTGCGTATTGTCTAAGACCCGGCTTACTGATTCTAGTCAAATCTGTAATTGCGGATTGTTTAGTTACGGGATGATATTTGAGTGCAATTTTAATACTGCCCTGCCCTCCGAAGGTATTTTCTTCAAATTTATAATTCAAAATATACCCTTTTTCAAAAAGAACTTTTGTGATTTCTTTTTTGATTCTTGATGCAGGAATTTCTACAACTCTGTGTTTGGCAGCTACTGCATTTCTTACTCTAGTTAAAAAGTCTGCTATTGGATCAGTCATCTTATTTTCTTTATTTAAATTATTACCAACTTGCTTTTGTTACGCCCGGTATTTTGCCTTCAGAAGCCAACTTTCTTAGCTGATTTCTACAGATACCGAATTGACGAATATAACCTTTAGGTCTTCCTGTTAATTGACAACGGTTTCTGAGTCGGACTTTGGAAGAGTTTCTAGGCATTTTTTGCAGTTCTGTCCATTCTCCTGCTTCTTTCAAAGCGGCTCTTTTCGCTTCAAATTTTTGAACTAATTTACGTCTTTTAACGTCTCTTGCTTTTATTGATTCTTTTGCCATTACTTATTTAGCGTTTTTAGTTTGAAACGGCATACCAAAACTTTTGAGCAACTCAAAACATTCTTCATCTGTTTTGGCAGTTGTAACGAAAGTAATATCCATTCCATTGATTTTAGTTATTTTATCAATATTCATTTCGGGGAAAATGATTTGCTCTGTAATACCCATATTGTAGTTACCTCTTCCATCAAATCCTTTAATCTTTAATCCTTGAAAATCTCTTACTCTGGGCAGGGAAATAGAAATAAATCTTTCTAAGAATTCGTACATTTTTTCGCCTCTGAGTGTTACTCTAACACCTATCGGCATATTTTCTCTCAGTTTAAAGTTAGAGATAGCTTTCTTAGACATTGTCGGTGTAGCTTTCTGACCAGAAATTGTAGTCATTTCATCTACTGCGGTATCAATAAGTTTTTTGTCAGATACTGCTGCGCCCACCCCTTGATTCAAACAAATTTTTTGTAATTTGGGAATCTGCATAACATTCTTATAGCCAAATTTTTCTTGCAAAGCTTTGACTACTTGGTTGTCATATTTTTCTTTTAATGTTGGTTTATATGCCATAATTGAATTCTGCTTTATAAATTATTAATCAATAAATTCACCTGTTTTCTTAGCATACCTCTTTAGCTTACCTTCTGCATCAGCTTTGCGTCCTACTTTCGTAGGTTTTCCGCCTACCACTACCATCAGATTAGAAATATGTATAGGGGCTTCTTTTTTGATAATTTCACCATCCGGTTTTTGTTGAGTCGGCTTAACGTGTTTAGTCACTAGGTTATAGCCTTTTACAAGTGCTCTATACGTTTTAGGATAGACAACAAGTACTTCTGATGCCGGTTTAGCTTTATCATTTCCGGAGATTGCTTTTACGGTATCTCCTTTCTTAATATGAATCTTTTGAATATTTGAATTCTTTTTCATGATTTTATAATACTTCGGGTGCTAATGATACAATCTTCATAAATTGTTTATCTCTCAATTCACGAGCAACAGGTCCAAAAATACGGGTACCACGTGGCTCATCATTGTTGTTCAACAATACACATGAGTTTTCATCAAATCTGATATAAGAGCCATCAGGTCTTCTAACACCCTTTTTAACTCTTACGATAACTGCTTTGGACACTGCTCCTTTTTTTATTCCACCGGAAGGCAGTGCTTCTTTCACAGAAACAACAATTTTGTCTCCCAATCCGGCATAACGAGTTTTGGTACCACCCAATACTCTAATGCAAAGGACATCTTTTGCACCGCTGTTATCTGCAACTTTTAATCTTGATTCCTGTTGTATCATTTTCTTATTGTGCTTTTTGAATTACTTCTATTAAACGCCATCTTTTAAGTTTGCTTAAAGGGCGTGTTTCTTGGATTTTAACAATATCATCTACACCACATTGATTGGTTTCATCGTGGGCATATAGTTTTTTGGTTTTAGTAAAGTACTTTTTATATTTAGGGTGCTTTACTTTGTTTTCGACAGCAACAACAATGGATTTATCCATTTTGGTGCTGGTTACTTTTCCAACAAACTCTTTTCTTGAATTTCTCTCTATAGCCATATTATTTAGCCTTATTTTGAATTGCTTTTAATTCGTAATCTTTTCTTCTATTGTTCAACTCTGTGAGAAGCTGCGCAACATGTTTTCTTGACTCTCCAATCTGATGAGGTTGATCCAATGGAGTTACCGCATGATTAATTTTCAATTTAGTCAATTTTAATTTTTCTTCTCTGTACCTTTCAAAAAGTTCTTTTGTTGGTAGTGCTTTGATATCTTGATATTTCATAATCATTCTCCTGCATAATCTGGTTTAACAATAAATTTAGTTGCAACCGGAAGTTTTTGAGCTGCTAATCTCATACCTTCTTGTGCTACTTCTAAAGATACTCCGCCTATTTCAAACATGATAGTTCCTGGTTTTACAATAGCTACCCAATATTCCGGAGAACCTTTACCTTTACCCATCCTTACTTCGTTTGGTTTTTTGGTTACAGGTTTGTCAGGGAATATTCGAATCCACACTTGACCTTCTCTTTTCATATAACGGGTAAGTGCAATACGAGCAGCTTCAATTTGTCTGGCTGTAATCCACTTTGGTTCCATTGATTTCAAACCAAAAGAACCGAAGCTTAAAAGATGCCCTCTTGTGGCAATCCCTTTGACACGACCTTTTTGCGTTTTTCTATATTTTGTTCTTTTAGGACTTAACATTTTTTCTAACGATTAAAATTTCTATTAGTTCTATTTCTTCTCATTCCGTTAGGAGCTGATTCATTTTCACCAAATCTTCCTCTTCGTTCTTTTTGAACAGCAGAGTTAAGAGAAATATCTTTTTTACCTATTACTTCTCCTCTGCAAATCCAAACTTTGATACCTATTAATCCATAAGTTGTTAATGCTTCGTCCAAAGCGTAATCGATATCAGCTCTTAAAGTATGCAAAGGTGTTCTTCCTTCCTTATAATGTTCTGAACGTGCGATGTCGGCACCATTCAAACGACCTGATACAGAAACTTTAATTCCTTCTGCACCCATTCTCATAGTATTTTGAATTGCGCTTCTCACCACTCTTTTATAAGACATTCTGCCTTCAATTTGTTGAGCAATATTTTCAGCTACAAGTGCAGCATCGAGTTCGGGTCTTTTTATTTCAAAAATATTGATTTGAACATCTTTATTGGTAAGTTTTTTAATCTCTTCCTTCAATCTATCAACTTCTGAACCTTGTTTTCCTATAACAATTCCTGGACGGGCTGTATGTACTGTAATAATCAATCTTTTGATTGTTCTTTCAATTACAATTTTAGAAATACCACCTTTAGGAATTCTGGTATAAATATAGGTTCTGATTTTTTCGTCTTCAATCAACTTTTCCGCAAAATTTTTACCGCCATACCAATTGGATTCCCAACCTCTGGTAATACCTAGTCTAAGTGATATTGGATTAACTTTTTGTCCCATTTAAACGTTTTTGATTTATAAAATTAATTTTTTGGTTCTTCTTGTTCAACTACTTCGTTTGCTACTTCATTTTTAACACTGCTATCCACAATCAATGTGATATGGTTAAATCTTTTCTTCATTCTATTAGCTCTTCCTTGAGGTGCAGTTCTTAATCTTTTCAGTGCATACGCTCCGTCAACCATAGCGGTTTTAACAAAAAGATCTGAATCTTCGGCACGTGCACCATCGTTTTTTTGTTCCCAGTTCGCGATTGCACTTTTAAGCAATTTCTCTACATAAATTGCATAATACCTTCTCTGACTGAACTGAAGTAAGTTCAATGCTTTGTCAACCTTCTGACCTCTGATTTGGTCAATAACCAATCTCATTTTGCGAGGAGGTAGGGGACAGTTTTTTAATTTAGCTACAGCTTCCATTTCTTATTATTTTTTTATCTGTTACCACTATGTCCTTTGAATGTTCTTGTGGGTGCAAATTCGCCCAATCTGTGTCCGACCATATTTTCTGTTACAAACACCGGTATAAATTTATTACCGTTGTGTACAGCAAATGTATGTCCTACAAAATCGGGGCTTATCATGCTTCTTCTTGCCCAAGTTTTAACAACTGACTTCTTCTTTGACTCATTCATTTGAATGACTTTCTTGTCAAGTTTGAAATCTATAAATGGTCCTTTTTTTAATGATCTTGCCATATCTCTATTTTTTCAGTTATTAATTAGTTCCTCTCTTATTCTTACGTCTCTCAATGATATATTTGTTAGAGGCTTTCTTAGGAGTTCTGGTTTTTTGTCCTTGTGAGTAGATACCAGTACGTGACATAGGCTGTCCTCCTTTAGATTTACCTTCTCCTCCTCCAAGTGGGTGGTCAACAGGGTTCATGGCAGCAGGTCTGGTTCTGGGTCTTCTTCCCAACCATCTGTTACGACCGGCTTTGCCAAGATTGATGTTAAAATGCTCTGCATTAGAAACACCACCTACGGTAGCCAAACAATTTGACAATATCATTCTTGTTTCGCCTGAAGGTAATTTAATAACACAATAATTATCTTCTATATTTTTAAGAATTGCGGATGCTCCTGCACCTCTGCAAATTTTTGCTCCGGCACCGGGTCTCATTTCAATGTTATGAATTTCTGTTCCTTGTGGAATTTCATTCAGTGGAAGTGCATTTCCTACGTCAGGAGTAACTCCTGAACCGGAAATTATTTTTTGTCCTACTTTGATTCCTTCGGGAGCGATAATATAACGCTTTTCACCGTCTTCGTACTGTACCAAAGAGATATAAGAAGTTCTGTTAGGATCATACTCAATGGTTAATACTTCAGCGGGCATATTATATTTATCACGCTTGAAATCTATTATTCTGTATTTGCGCTTGTGACCACCGCCAATATTGCGCATAGTCATTTTACCCTGGTTGTTTCTACCACCGGATTTTTTTAAAGTAACGAGTAATGATTTCTCAGGCTTATCTGTAGTAAGTTCTGCAAAATCGTTAGCGACTCTGAATCTCTGTCCGGGTGTTATCGGTTTTAATCTTTTTAATCCCATTTTTAATTACTCTCAAAAAAGTCTATTTTTTGACCATCTTTAAGTTTGAAGATAGCCTTTTTGTAACTATTAGTTTTTCCGGTAACTTGTCCGGTTCTGTTATTCTTTCTCTTTTTAGTAGGTGCAACCATTGTATTGAGCCAATCTACTTCAACTCCATACAACTTTTCTATTGCAGCTACTATATCTTCCTTAGATGCTCTTCTATCAACAATAAAACCGTATTGTCCTCTTCTTTCTTGAAGAAGGTTAAGTTTTTCTGTTATTAGCGGCTTAATTAATATTGAAGTCATGTTAATTATTTCTTATAGGTTTCGTTGATGATTTGAATGGATGATTCAGTCAAAATCAGATTATTTGAATTCATGATTTCATAGGTATTCAAACTGTTTGCTTGACCAATTTTATTGTTAGGAATATTTCTTCCGCTTAATACTACATTTTTATCTGATTTGTCAACTAAGAACAAAGTTCTACTTCCATCAATCTGCATATTTTTGAGCAAGTTTGCGAATGAAGCGGTATTTGGTTTATCAAAAGCTAAATCTTCAATAATAATAACTTTATCTTCCTTTGCTTTATATGCAAGTGCAGAAAGTCGAGCTAAGTTTTTAAGTTTTGTGTTCAACTTAAAACCATAATTTCTTGGTCTTGGTCCGTGGATTCTACCTCCTCCCACAATAGTACCGGATTTACGGCTACCGGCTCTGGCTCCACCTGTGCCTTTCTGACGTTTTAGTTTCTTTGTACTATATGCTACTTCAGATTTTTCTTTTGCCTTATGTGTGCCTTGTCTTTGGTTTGCCAAAAACAATTTTACATCCAGATAAATAGCATGGTCATTCGGTTCAATACCAAAAATCTCATTGGGCAAAGACACTGTCCTGCCTGCGAATTCACCTTTACTGTTATATACTTTCGCTTCCATTTTATTTTTCCAATATTACTGTTGCACCATTAAATCCGGGAACTGCACCTTTCACAAGAATGAGATTCTTCTCAGGATAGATTTTAATAATTTCAAGGTTTGAAATTTTTACTCTTGAGTTACCGGTTCTACCTGCCATTCTCATTCCTTTGAACACTCTTGACGGAGTAGAACAAGCACCGATAGACCCTGGCGCTCTTAATCTGTTGTGTTGTCCGTGAGTGGCTTCTCCAACACCGGCAAATCCGTGTCTTTTTACAACCCCTTGGAATCCTTTTCCTTTGGAGTTAGCAACCACATCTACAAATTCTCCTTCGTTAAAGATAGTAGCATCAATTACTTCGCCCAATTTTCTTTCGATTCTGGGATCACGCACATCCACTGTAACATTCTTGGGTGTGCTGTCCGATGCTTTGAAATGACCTACTTCGGTCTTTTTCCAATGTTTTTCTTTTTTGTCTCCCCAAGCTATTTGAAAAGCGCTAACGCCTTCTTTTTCAATAGTTTTCACTTGGGTTACAACACAAGGTCCAGCTTCAATTACAGTACAAGGGATGTTATTCCCTTCACTGTTGAAGACGCTTGTCATGCCAATTTTTTTTCCAATTAATCTTTGCATAGCTCTGTTTCTCTTTTAACTAAACTTTAATTTCTACATCAACCCCACTTGGTAACTCCAACTTCATAAGAGCTTCAACGGTCTTAGATGATGAAGTATAAATATCAATTAATCTTTTGTAAGAAGATAGCTGAAACTGCTCTCTTGCCTTCTTGTTTACGTGAGGCGAGCGAAGAACAGTAAAAATTTTCTTCTGTGTCGGAAGTGGAATTGGACCACTCACAACAGCTCCTGTAATTTTAACTGATTTAACAATCTTTTCAGCAGACTTGTCAATCAAGTTATGGTCGTGAGACCTTAGTTTTATTCTAATCTTCTGGCTAACCATGTCTTTAATTATGCGTTAGATGTATTTCCTTTAACAGTTTTTAAAATATTTTCAGCAAGGTTGCGTGGAACCTGATCATAATGTGAGAATTCCATGCTTGAACTTGCACGTCCTGATGTTATTGTTCTTAATGATGTAACATATCCGAACATTTCACTGAGTGGAACTTTAGCTTTTACAACTTGTGCTCCGGCTCTCTCATCAATACCCTCTATCATACCTCTTCTACGGTTCAAGTCACCTTGTACATCACCCATGTAATCGGCAGGAGTAAGTACTTCGAGTTTCATGATAGGTTCAAGGATAACAGGTGCCGCATTTTTTGCAGCTTCTCTAAATCCGGCTCTTGCAGCCAATTCAAATGATAATGAATCAGAGTCAACAGCATGGAAAGATCCGTCAAATAAACGTACTTTCATAGTACTGATAGGATATCCGGCTAAACAACCATTTTTCATTGATTCAGCAAATCCCTTCTGAACAGCAGGGATAAATTCTTTTGGAATAGAGCCTCCAACAATTTGGTTTACAAACTGTAATCCTTCTCCTTGGAAATCTGAATCTGCAGGTCCAATTTCGAATTGAATATCTGCGAATTTACCTCTACCACCTGTCTGTTTCTTAAATACTTCTCTATGGGTAAAGTTCTTTGTAATTGCTTCTTTATAAGCTACCTGAGGTGCTCCTTGATTAACTTCAACTTTAAACTCTCTTTTCAAGCGGTCAACAAGAATCTCCAAGTGTAGTTCTCCCATCCCACTTATAACAGTTTGACCTGTGTCTTCATCAGTTTTCACTCTGAAAGTAGGGTCTTCTTCAGCAAGTTTGTATAGTCCTGTTGCTAACTTGTCAACATCACCTTGTGTTTTAGGTTCAATTGCAATACCAATAACGGGTTCTGGGAAAGTAATGGCTTCAAGAATAATCGGATTTTTCTCATCACATAATGTATCACCGGTTTTAATCTCTTTAAAACCAACTGCTGCTCCAATATCTCCTGCATCAATTCCATCAATAGGATTTTGTTTATTTGAATGCATTTGGAAAATACGAGAAATTCTTTCTTTTTTGCCTGAACGAGTGTTCAAAACATAAGAACCTGCGTCCAAGTGACCTGAATACACACGGAAGAAAGCAAGTCTTCCTACATAAGGATCTGTTGCAATCTTAAATGCTAATGCTGAGAATGGCTCATCCACATCTGCTTTACGTGTAACTTCTTTGTCAGTATCAGGATTAACCCCGGTAACTTCTGGCACATCGGTAGGAGCAGGTAAGAATTTAATAACAGCATCTAATAATGTCTGTACACCTTTGTTTTTGAAAGATGAACCACACATTACCGGAACGATCTTCAGAGATAAAGTAGCGGCACGAAGTGCATTATTGATTTCCTCTTCAGTAATAGAATCAGGATTATCAAAAAATTTCTCCATCAACTTATCATCAAATTCAGCAATTGCTTCAATAAGGTGCTCACGATATTCTGCAGCAACTTCTTTTAAGTCTTCTGGAATTTCAATTTCTGTATAGGTAGCGCCAAGTGTAGCTTCGTCCCAAACGATAGCTTCATTTCTAATTAAGTCCACAACCCCTTTAAAGGTTTCTTCTGCTCCAATAGGAATTTGAAGTGGAACCGGTTTAGCACCTAATCTGTCTTTAATTTGTTTGACAACTTTCAAGAAATCTGCACCTGAACGGTCCATCTTGTTAACAAAACCAATTCTGGGAACATGATATTTATTCATCTGTCTCCATACGGTTTCTGATTGAGGTTCAACACCACCGACAGAACAAAATAAAGCAATAGCACCATCTAATACACGTAATGACCTTTCAACTTCAACAGTAAAGTCAACGTGTCCGGGCGTATCAATTACATTAATTTGATAAGTATTAGATTCGGGAACTTTCTTACCATCTTTAGTTGGAAAATTCCAAAAGGTAGTAGTAGCCGCAGAAGTAATAGTAATACCTCGTTCTTGCTCTTGCTCCATCCAATCCATTGTAGCGGCTCCATCGTGAACTTCTCCAATTTTATGGGTTTTTCCTGTGTAAAACAAGATGCGTTCGGACGTGGTAGTTTTACCCGCATCAATGTGAGCAGATATTCCAATATTTCTTACAAAACTTAAATCCTTCTTTGCCATTTTAATTTTTAATCACTCAATAATATATTATGCTTTAAAATGTGCAAAAGCTTTGTTAGCTTCAGCCATTCTATGTGTATCGTCTTTCTTTTTAACTGATGCTCCTTCACCTTTAGCTGCTGCAATAATTTCAGAAGCTAATTTTTCAGCCATTGATTTCTCATTTCTTTTTCTAGCGTATCCAATCATCCATTTCATTCCCATTGCAATTCTTCTGTCAGGATGAATTTCAATTGGAATTTGAAAGGTTGCACCACCCACTCTTCTTGACTTTACTTCAACTGTGGGAGTTACATTATTCAAAGCCTTTTTCCATGTTTCCAAAGCAGGCTCTTCGGTTACTTTCTTTTCTACAATAGCAAGGGCATCATAAAAAGTGGCTTGCGATACACTTTTCTTGCCTGAATACATCATATTGTTTACAAATCGTGTTACCAAAGTATCATTGAACTTTGGGTCGGGTAACAATATTCTCTTTTTTGCTTTTATTTTTCTCATGCTCTGTTCTTTCTATTTATCAAGATTTCTTAGGTCTTTTAGCACCATATTTTGATCTTCTTTGCATTCTTCCGTTCACTCCGGCAGTATCCAAAGCTCCACGAACGATGTGATATCGAACTCCCGGAAGGTCTTTTACCCTACCACCTCTAACTAAAACAATAGAGTGTTCTTGCAAGTTGTGTCCTTCACCGGGGATATAGGCGTTCACCTCTTTTCCATTGGTTAATCTAACCCTTGCAACTTTTCTCATTGCAGAGTTTGGTTTCTTGGGCGTGGTTGTATATACACGTGTACATACTCCCCTGCGCTGTGGACAAGAATCAAGTGCAGGAGACTTGCTCTTTGTTGTCAATGTCTCTCTACCCTTTCTAACTAATTGTTGTATAGTTGGCATATTTCAATATTTTCCAGTTGTCTAAAAAAGGACGGCAAAGGTAAGAATCTTATTTTTCTAAACAAATGGTTTGTGCAAAATTATTTTAATGTTTTTTTGAGAATCTTTTTAGGTGCAACTTTGCTGCCTCAAAACGAAGTATGAAACAACGTATTTTTATTGCTAAATCTTTGACAAACAGCTTGTTAATTGCTTTCATTCTTCTTTTGTTTAGTAGAGTTATTTTCTTTGCATTTAACTATCATTCATTTGCACAATTTTCCATTACAGCTCTGTTCCAATCATTTTTTTTCGGCATTTTATTCGATAGTGTATTCCTTTTTTATACACTTTCTCCTTTCATTCTTTTCTATCTTTTACCCTTCCGATTTAAATCAAAAAAGGGGTGGTATCTAGTTGTCAAAAGTTACTTTTTGATTATCCTTAGCCTGGGTATTTTACTAAATCTGATAGACTCTATTTATTTTCGTTTCTCCCAAAAAAGAACCGGTACTGAAATATATTATATGATAACTGACAAGGCAAATCCTTTAGGAAGTTATTTAATTGATTATTGGTATCTGCTTATTATTCTCTCCTTATTTATATATATAGCAAATCGTTTTTACCCAAAAATAGAAATTCTCAGTTTGGATAAATTTACCCTGCGCGACATACCTACTGTGTTTGTTGTGATTGTGATTAGCATTTTGGGTATGCGTGGAAGTTTAGGACTGAAACCATTGAGAAGTGTGGATGCATCTAAATATACCGAGTCCGGCTTGGAAGCATTGACACTCAATACTCCTTTCCAGATTATCAGCTCTATTGAATCTAAAAAACCACAAAACCCTTTTGGACCAGTTGTATTCAGCAGTGATTTTGACAGCATTCAATCCAAGTTTTATGGGAATCGCCCGGTTGTTAAGGAAAAAAAGAATATTGTTCTCATCATTCTGGAAAGTTTTGGGCGTAATCATATCGGATTTCTCACCGAAGATGAGAGTCAAAAAATTTCTGCTACTCCTTTTATAGATAGCTTCTCTAAATCCTGTTTGGTTTTCCCTAATTGTTATGCAAACGGAAGAAAATCCATTGATGCGGTACCTGCCTTATTTGTATCCTTACCTTCTTTACTTGACCAGCCTTTTATCTATTCATGGTATCAGGCAAATACAATCCGAGGGATTCAATACTATTTAGCCAAAGAGGGATATAATTCCTCATTCTATCATGGAGCTGCCAACGGAACTATGGGGTTTGAAAGTTTTTTGAAAAAAGCTGGCCCTATTGACTATTTTGGCTTGAATGAATTCAAGGGTGACAGAAGCAAAGAGTATGATGGCAACTGGGGTATTTACGACCATTTTTATTTGCACTATTTTAACCAAGAACTCGAGCACAAAAAACAGCCATACTTTAGTACTGTGTTTACATTATCCTCACATCCACCTTACAAAATACCGAAAGACATTGAAAACAAGTTGCCGAATATTTCAGACCCCGCCCTCAAGAGTATTGCCTATACTGATTATTCACTAAAATTATTTTTTGAAGAGCGCACCAAATCTCCTGACAACAACAATACAATCTATATATTAATAGGAGACCATACCGCTAATGCTAACAATGATTACTTTTTTTCTTCCAAAGGGCAAATGGAGTTATTTTGTATGGTTTATGATCCTACGGGACAAATAAAACCCGGAATTAATAACAAAGTTGTGCAACAATTAGACATCATGCCAAGCATCCTTAATCTAAGCAATTTCCAAGATAGTTTCTTTTCTTTGGGCAATAGCTTCTTTGATACCACAACAGTAGGAAGGGCTTTTTTTGACATTTATGGCTCTTATCAAATTGTCCAAGATGAACATATTTTCAGTGAGAATGCTTTAGGCGAAAAGAAGTTCTATTACTACCCAAAACAATATTATAAACTACCTATCCCATTCAGCGAAAACCAGCAATTAGAAAGAGAAATGAAAAATGAACTTGAGCAACTGATTGAACTATTTTACAAAAGACTTGACCAAAACAGATTTTATTAAGTTCGACTTCAACACCTACTAATATACTACACTCTGTTTATTACTTTATTTCACTAAGAATATCTTTCACTTATTTTCGCAGCCTTAATGATTACTCCTGCTAAGGTCTTAGGTTTTATTATTGCCTCATATTTGTCGATTTTGACTTTGTCTGTAGCACTGGATTACACTATCAAAGGCAATTCAACCATAAAATATTTCACTATCTCTCATATTATTGGATTTGAGAAGTTCAAATCCGAAAGATTAGAATCATTAGATAAACAAAAGCTTGCCAGCGAAAAGGAGGAATATGAGCATGAACTTCTTGCCTCCATGAAGACATTGGCGGACTCCGTAAATGTAGCACAAAAAATTGCCGATTTGGATTCTACTCGATTCTGGTTACCCAATAATAATCGAGCCTTTTGGGATGAGTTGTTTGCTCAATGGGAGTATCTTAGAACGTCTAAAACTCTTTTTAGGATTTTACATTATGGAGATTCCCAAATTGAAATGGACAGAATCACTGCCTATATTCGCGAGAAACTGCAACATCAATTTGGCGGAGGCGGTCCCGGTCTGTTGCCCGCATTGCAATTAGTCCCTTCATACACCATACAACAAAGCAGTTCTGACAACTGGAAAAGAAGGGTATCTTTTGGGATTGAAGATGACAGAGCTTCTCACGGACACTACGGTGTAGCCGGCACATTATGCAATTTCGATTCTGCATTTGCAACTGTCAGTATCCGCCCGCGCAATCGCAAGGTATTCTATAATCTTCAAAAATTTGAAACGGCTAAAATACTGGTGGGCAGGTTATCTACACCACTTAACGTAAGTATTTCTTACCCTCGCGGAACCAATACCCAAACGGTACACCCAAAGAATACAGAACAAATGATTCGGTGGAATTTTGATACTGCACAAGCCTATTTTAACTTTAGTTTCAGAGGAGATACCACTGCTGATATACTGGGAATTGCCATTGACCCAAAATGGGGAATTGTGTTAGATAATATTCCTTGGCGTGGCTCTTCCGGGCTTACTTTTACTTCCATCAGTAAGTCTTCTCTCAAGAAAACATATCAGTTTCTGAATGTAAAAATGGTGATTATGCAGTTTGGAGGCAATAGTGTTCCATACTTAAAGAATGCAACTATGATAGAGAACTTCGTTCAGCGCTTTGGCAGACAAATCGAACATATCAAAGCGATTGACCCAAGCATTCGAATTCTCATCATTGGTCCTTCGGATATGTCAGTCAACGAAAATGGTCAGATGGTTACCTATCCTCTTTTAGAAACCCTGATTACCAGAATGCGAGAAGTGAGTAATGAAAAAGGGGCTGCTTATTGGAGTCTTTATCACGCTATGGGTGGAAAGAACAGCATGCCAAAATGGGTAAAAGCCCAACCTCCGCTTGGAGCACCGGATTACATCCATTTTTCACAGCAAGGTGCAAATGAAATTGCTGTATTACTTAAAAATGCAATTTGGCGAGAATACGATATCTATCAGAAGAAAAAGAGATTAGAAACGAACCCAAGTGAATAGGTTATTATTGTGCATAGTACTTTTAGTTTCTGTTGGCAAATCACGCGGGCAGGATTTCATCTCATTTGAAAACACGTACTCTTTTATTCAATACGACATAAACAAAATTGATTTACCGGGTGACAGTCTTGATTTTATGTTGTTTATGCAAAAGTTTGACAAACTTGTGAGTTCCGGACATGGCAATCTGAATATTGTACATTTCGGGGGTTCGCATGTCCAAGCAGATATGTGGACACGTAAAATCAGACAAAATTTCGACCGATTTCTCAACCAGCAAGTAACAAGCAGAGGAAGTATTTTCCCCTATAAAGCAGTTAAAACCAATGGTTCACTTCAATTCGATGTAGAATACAATAAGACATGGAACGGGTTGCGTAATGTAATGCTGAACGGCAGTGGTGCAAAAATGGGTTTGATGGGTTGGAGAGCTACAGCCAGAGACAGCGGACAATATATTAAGATAGTGCTGAAAAATGATGATTACAGCCGCTTTTACTTTGATGAACTTCGTGTTTTTTATGATACCGGAGTCAACTACTTTGCTTTCAGTATTGAGGTGGACACTATGTTGTATATGTCAGATTTTGACACCCTTTGTAATTGTGCAAAGTTCACATTTGACAAACCTGCCAATAGTTTTATTCTAACGGTACACAAATTGGATTCGCTGCAAAACGAATTCAATCTTTATGGCATCCAAACGCAACTACACGGACCGGGATTAACTTATCATTCGGTGGGAATCAACGGGGCTTCTGTTCCTTCATACCTGAATTGCCCTGATTTAGAACAACAACTTGCTTTGCTGCATCCTGATTTGATTATTTTTTCGATTGGAATTAATGATGCCTTTGGCAAAAACTTTACTCGCGAAGGGTTTGAGAGAGATTATACTGAACTTATACGCAGAATCAAGACCACTTGCCCCAATACTGCCATCTTGTTCACCACCAACACCGACAGCTATAAGACAGTCAGAAGAAGAACATACAAAAACTACAATGGAAATGATGTGAGGGCGGCCATGTATAATTTAGCAAAGAAAAATGGGGCTGCTGTGTGGGATTTGTATTCTGTGATGGGAGGATTAGGTTCGATAGCAGCATGGCGAAAGCACGGGATGGCTCAACGAGATTTAATCCACCTTACAAACACAGGATACACCTACCTTGGCGACCTTTTCTTTGAAGCGTTTTTAAAAAAATACGACAGTTTTCTGATAACACCTTTCGCAAACTTTTCTTATGAATGAAATTTATAAAGAATATATCATCAAACTGCTGACTTACTCTCCAGCTAACCCACTCATTTTCACGGGTGTGTATTTTTGGGGATTTTTTGCAGTTGTCTTTGGTATTTTTTCTATCATTCACAAACGTATTACGCTTCGTAATCTCTTTCTATTTGTAGCAAGTATTTTCTTCTATTACAAAACCAGCGGATTGTATTTTACACTCCTATTGCTCACTATTTTTTACGATTATTTCATAGGACACAGCATTTATAAATCCCAAAATTCCTTAGTCCGAAAACTTTGGCTTACGCTCAGTATAGTGCTTAATCTATCTATCCTTGCCTATTTTAAATATGCATACTTTTTTACCGATTCCTATAATGCCATTTTCGGAACTGATTACAAAGTGTTGAATTACTTTGCCATGTTCAAGCACACCTTAACCGGCTCAGGTTCAATAGTTGACAAAATCTTACTACCAATCGGAATTTCTTTTTACACCTTTCAATCTATAAGCTATACCGTTGATATCTATCAAAAGAAGTTAAAACCACTAAACAACATTCTGGACTATGGATTTTTTGTTTCCTTCTTTCCACCGCTGGTTTCAGGTCCAATTTCCAGAGCTTCGGAGTTTATTCCTCAGATGTTAAGCAAATACCATATTACAGGCTATCAATTCGGATTTGCGGTATTTATGATTTTGCAGGGATTGCTTAAAAAAATGGTCTTTGGTGACTATATGGCATTTCACTTTATTGATAAAATATATGCTGCTCCCGAGACCTATCCGGGTTTTGCAAACCTGATGGCTGCTTTGTGCTATTCATTGCAGGTTTACTTGGATTTTTCGGGTTATACAGATATTGCCATCGGTGTGGCTTTGCTCATGGGATTCAGGTTTATGACAAACTTCAACTCTCCTTACAAAGCCCTAAATGTGGCTGATTTCTGGAGACGCTGGCACATCAGCCTTTCCACTTGGCTCAGAGATTATCTTTATATCCCATTGGGAGGAAACAGAAAGGGTACTTGGGCTTCTCATTTAATCATTGCCTTCATAGCATGTATCTTGGTTTTACTTATTGGGGACTACAATTATTTTTGGATTTTTGGCGCAATTGCTTTGCTATTTATCATACTAAGCAAAATCTTTCCTGCATTTAAAAAACAAGTGGACTTAAATATTAACTTAATGATAACCATGCTGCTTGGCGGTCTTTGGCACGGTTCTACTTGGAATTTTATTATTTGGGGCGGAATCAATGGATTAGGGTTGGTTGTCTATAAACTATGGAAAAAAATCAGCCCTTATGAGAAGCTTAAAGGGTGGTATATACGTGCTTTTAAAATTGCACTGACTTTTGCTTTTGTCAGCTATACAAGAATTTGGTTTAGAGCACCCAACAAAGAAATCGCAGACACAGTTCGTTCTAAAATTTTCTCTGACATGGACTGGTCTTTGGCAGAGGCAGTGTTGATGGGGTATTGGAAAGTCTTTGTACTATTTTTGTTGGGAATGATAGTACACTGGCTGCCACGTTCACTCAAACTCAAATACAGATTTGCATTTATCAAATCTCCCGTACCTGTCAAATTGCTTGCGGTTGTACTTACTATGTTTCTAATCTGGCAAACAGTTACAGCCGGATTTATGCCTTTTATTTATTTTCAGTTTTAAGTTTGCTAAATAGAAACAAAAATTGTGTGGCTTGAAAAATTTATTGCTTTGAAACTTTATCACTATCAATAAAAATCCATATTTGCTTCATGATAGATAAAATCAAATCAGTTGCAAAATTTATTTCTCCAAAATTTCAAACGCTACATCTGGATTATAAGGTCAAACCCCAACCCAGATATGGGCACGGAAATCCTCCGCATGCACTATTATTTGATTTAATCAATCAAAACCGAGCAATTTATAAAGCAAACTTGGAGTATTTTTTGACACTCGCCCAACACATTCACCAAATTCAAGACACACAAACAGAACAAAACGAGAACAATCCTTCTTGGAACAATGGGTTCTTGCCGGGTCTTGACATCGTGAGTATATATGGCATGATTGCTAAGTACAAACCTAAAAAATACATTGAAATAGGTTCAGGTAACTCAACAAAAGTGGCGCGAAAATCTGTTTCCGAAAATAAAACAAGCTCTGAAATCATTTCTATTGACCCTTTTCCCAGAGCCAATATTGATCATTTGGCAGACAAGGTTATCAGGACACCTTTCGAAAATCTTACCGATAACAAATTTATCATTGAATCGTTGGGTGAAAATGATATTTTATTTATTGACAACTCGCACCGCCTTTTTCCAAATTCAGACGTAATGGTCTGCTTTATGGAATTACTCCCTTTTATGAAAAAGGGAGTAATTGTGCATATACACGACATCTATCTGCCTTATGATTATCCGCAGTTTATGTGTAACAGATTTTACAACGAGCAATATATGCTCGCCATGTTAATTCTGGCTAATCCAAACAGATATAGCCCCATTTTGCCCAATTATTTTATAAGCCAAGACCCTGAATTGTCGCAAAGTATTGCGCCAATATGGAACCATCCCAATCTAATTAATGTAGAAAGGCACGGAGATTCCTGTTGGTTACAAATAAATTAAGGAGTCAAATATTATTTGCTGGGGGTTGAGGGGCTTAAATTACCCAACAGTTGCACAAATTCATTTTGCAAAGCTTGTCCCTTGTCTTGATTATACCATTGCTGCAAAGCAAGTTTAGTTGAATCAAGGTCTGTACCTTTATTTTTCAAATCAAGAAAGAAATCTTGCGCCAATTTTGGTCGAGGTCCCCATCTGAAAATATCTTTATTGTTTTCATCTCTTACAACCAGAATCGGAATGGCTTTGCTTCCATTTGTCAAATAATCGTTGATTGTAAATGGTGCAGAATCTCTGAGCTCATACTCTATGTTAATTAATGGATTAAGCGAAGCAATCATGTGAAAGAACGGAACAATGTGGGCAGCATCACCACACCAAGGTTCAGTAATTACAATCCAGTTCAGAGGGCGATTAATTTTTGAAACTGTTTCTTTGAGTGCGGGATTAATTTCTCCACTCTTAAGCCATCTGTTGAGCCTTGACCAGTTTAGTTTTGTGTACTCCACAAACGCAGGGTCGTCATACGGTGCTGATGGATTGGGGTTTTCTAAAATTTGGGTAAATTGATTAAGATAAGTTTGAAAGTTCATAAACGATAAATATTAAATAAATGATGGTGCAAATTTAGGCAATTAATAGAAGAGATTATTTAACCTCTACTCTAAAGTATTTCTTAAACTCGCCATTCACCCATATTTCGGCTACAATATAACCTTGCGGTATTTCCGAGTCAAAGTTTAAAGGAAAATCAACATAATTAAAGTCTCCCGTAATTGTATATTTAGAAACTGACAAAAAAAGCGGCTCATCACCTGCCATTTCAAAAAAGAAGACTGCTTCTAATTGACTACTGTCCTGAACTACATAACGGTCAAAGAAAACACGCAAAAAAGCATGTTTATCCTGTTTATTCCATTGAGTGACAGCTACCTTTTCGTCTCCGTCCGATTTCAAAAATTGTCCTGACAACACAGGCTCTGCCAAAACTTTAAAAGAGTATCGTTCTTGAAATTTTCCATTCAAATACACATTTGTGTAATAAAAACCCACCGGGAAAGCAATACTATTGCGCGAATATGAAACTGCAAATTTTCTTTGCACATTCTTAATACCTAACGCCATAGAATCAATACGTTGTGGTTGCGAACCTTCAAATCCATCCAAGTACCATGCAACAGTTAGTGTGTTCAAAGTATCAACATTCGAAAGTGTTAATTGTAACAAAAATGTGGAATCCCCACTCAAATAATCTTTTGTTTGTTCCAACCCAAAGGCTGTCTTTCTATAAAATTCACCATTCACTATTTTAGTATTATTCTGAGCAACCGTATGGATTTCAGTAATCAAAAGAAAACTTAATAAAATTGAATATTTAATATGATTCATGAGCTTAGGCAAAAGTAAAATTTGCCGGCTTTTAAATTCATATTCCATGCTTAAACACAAAAAATAACAGATAGACAACTAGCATGTGGGCAATTTATGATTCATCAACATTATTGCATTATTACATTTGTCGCACAATTCACAGACTTTTCTATGCCATACAAATTCATTATCTCAGGCGGAGGGACAGGCGGACACATTTTCCCTGCCATTGCTATTGCAAACGAACTCAAAGCAAGATATCCAGACGCTGAGTTCTTATTTGTAGGTGCACAAGACCGCATGGAAATGACAAAAGTGCCCGAAGCCGGATATAAGATTGAAGGGCTTTGGATTAGTGGTATTCAAAGAAAACTAACCTTAAAAAATCTGGTAGTACCTTTCAAACTCATTCACAGCCTCTATAAAGCAGGACAAATTGTGCGCAAATTCAAACCTAATGCGGTTATTGGAGTAGGTGGATATGCAAGCGCAGCTGTACTTTTTGCAGCATCGAAGAGAGGAATACCATGTCTGATACAAGAACAAAACTCCTTTGCCGGTGTTACCAATAAATGGCTAAGCAGAAGGGTGCAAAAAATTTGTGTGGCTTATGAAGGCATGGAAAAATTCTTTCCAAAAGAAAAGATAATCAAAACCGGAAATCCTGTGCGCAACAACCTGTTCAATTGTAATATTACCAAAGAAGATGCTCTCAAAAGTTATGGATTGAATCCTGACAAAAAAACAGTATTGATTACAGGTGGCAGTTTGGGTGCCAGAACACTCAACGAAGCAATCAAAAAAAGTTTGTATGCAATTACACAGGCTGATATTCAGTTGATTTGGCAGACCGGTTCATTCTATTTTAATGAATATAAAAACCTTGAACAAGAAGGGGTAAAAATTTTAGAGTTTATCAAAGACATGAACACCGCCTATCAAGCAGCAGACCTTGTAGTATGCAGAGCCGGAGCACTCACAATAGCTGAAATTTGCGTGCTTGGAAAACCTTCTATACTTATCCCCTCTCCACACGTTACCGAAGACCATCAAACACATAACGCTTTGCAATTATCAAACAATAGTGCAGCCTTATTAATCAAAGATGCAGAAGCAATAGAAGCGCTCGGTTTACAAATTATTTCAACGGTAACAAACAGTCGGCTGCTCGACTCTTTGTCCACCCATTCAAAGTCTATGGGAATTCCTGATGCAACAAGCAAAATTGCAAATGAAATTGAATCTATTATGCACTGAAAGCGTACTTAATGAGGTGTACACGGAGCTTAGAAATCCATATCATCACCACCGCCATCATCCATTCTTCGTTTGGTCTTTTTACTTTCAAAATCGTTCTTAAGTGTGCCAAATTTATAGGTAAAATTGACTGTCAAAACTCTGGATTGCCATTTCCATGTAGATTCGCTCTCAAAATTAGAACCATTGCTTATTATTGAAAATTGGCGTGTATTAAACACATCCGTAAAATTAACCGCAATCGTCCCACGCTTTTTCATTATATCCATCTTAAATCCTAAATCTAAGTTGTGCATGGGTTTCATGGTACCCTGAACTGTGGTAACCTTGCCCCTGAAAAAATAGGATGCTTGTACATCAATATTCTTATTAATTTTATATGTCGTAAGCAGTTTACTAAACCAAGAATAGTTGATGGCAGACGCAGCAGAATTCATCAAATTGCCTGAAACTTGATTTCTGAATAGATTCAAATTTAAGGTTGCACTAAAATCCTTGATTTTCTTTCTCACAATTCCTTCTAAACCAATATTTCTGGACACATCCAAATTGGTTGTAGTCATTGTGGCAACGCCACGATCATCCACCATCCTAAAACGTTGAAACACATCGTTAACTTGCCTGTAATAAGCAGTACCTGAAATAAAATCTCCCTTCTTTGTTATAAAATACGTAGCTTCATAGGCATCAATGAGCTCGGGGTTCAAGTAGGGATTTCCCTTGCGTAGATTATAAGGGTCAGATTGCTCTGCAAATGGATTTAGTGCGTGAATCCATGGTCGGTTAATTCTTCTGCTGTAACTGAGCTGAAAATCCTGACCTTTTGTTATCTCTTTTGTTAAAAACAAAGAAGGAAATAAATTAATATATTTCCTTGCAAAAGTTAGATTGCCAACCTTTTGATCTCCGTTGATAATCGATTGTTCTGCCCTCACTCCGGCTTTGACCTTAAACCATGTAAATTCCTGAGAATAGTTGACATAAGCCGCATTGATGATTTCAGAGTAAATAAAATTATTTGTTAAACTCCTATCAACATCATAGGTTTCTGCATTATAATTCAAGGTGTCAGCATAGAAATCATTGTCAATTTTTCGCATCGAAAATTTCAGCCCGGACTCAAACATTTTCTTATCCCCAATAGGACGTGTATAATCAAGTTGTGCTAAAGGAAGTATGTTTGCTGTATTGGTTTTTGTATTTTGAAATTGTCTGTAAATTCCGTTTTCGTCTTGTCGGTATTGTGAATTATTTTTATTCGCGGAACCGGACATATTTGCAAGGAAAAGGAGTGTATGTTTTTTAGCTTTATCAAAACTATGATTAATTGAGAAGCCTATTTCTCCATTTCTGCTGTTACTCAAATCACTGCCCAATCGAGAATATGCATACAAAGGTGCCAAAGCCTTGTCTTCAAAAGAATAATTAACCGTCTCGGGATTTTTTCTTGCACTAATACTTCCAAGCCAGCTAAAGGACAATGTAGTTCTTTTGTTGATATCATAATCAATGTTTCCATTCCATGTATTACTCAAATCTCCTCTGGTTGAAGAGTTATTTTGCATTAAATAATAAGTAGTATCAAGCAACAAATTCAATCTTTCGGAATTACCGGTAGAAATACTGGTGTTATTTCTGTATCCGTATGTGGTACTAAGTTTAATCTTATTTTTTCCATAAGAGAAAGTAGCCGAGCCATTATACCTGTTAAAAGTACCATAGCCTCCGGTAACACTTGCATTCCAACCTTTGGAATCAGAGGATTTCAAAATAATATTGATGATACCCGAGGTTCCTTCTGCATCATATTTTGCCGATGGATTATTAATAAGCTCTACACGTTCAATATTGGCAGCAGGTATTTGCTGTAAAATAGCTTGTTTGTCTGCACCTCCAAAACTAGTGGGTTTGCCATTAATATATATCTGCACATCGGATGAGCCACGCAAAGATATTGTGCCGTTCATATCCACATCAATTGTAGGGATTTGGTTCAACACATCCACTGCTGTTCCACCGGTTGTCATAGGGTTATTTTGCACATCAAAAACCTTTTTGTCAACTTCCAGTTTCATTGTTTCTTTCTCACCCTCAATCTTAGCTCCTTCAAGAACCTGTGCATCCGACTTCAACGTAATTTTACCCAAATTTACTGTTGTATCTGTAGAGGTGATTATCAAGTTATCTTTTACATACGTTTTATAGCCGGTAAAGGAGATAGAAATTTTGTAAGTGCCTGGTTGCAACTGCAAAACAAAAAATCCATTCAAATCGGACACTACACCCGTAAAGTCACCTGAACCGTGCTGATTGGCACTAACTGTCGCATAGGGTAGCTCAATACCTGTCTGCATATCCCAGATATAGCCTTGAACCTTGACAGTCTGGGCTGTTGAAAATAAAGATGACAGTATTAAGAAAAAGAAAAGAGTTGCAAATTTTAACCTTTGATTCGTATTCATTTGTAATTGAGCGGCAAAAATATAAAAGGGCAAGGCAAAAGCTTTGCCCTATAATATCAATACATCAATTAAAAGGGTAAATACGTAATTTCTTCTACAAGAACCTTGTTACTTTCTACGAAGCAAACACGGCTCCTTCAAGAGTTAGCGAACGTGCATGCACAGACAAAACAGGTATGGAAGAATGATGCACAAGTTGCTGTGCATAGGTTCCCATGAAGAAACTATTGGTTGTTTCAGTTTCTGTCATGATTGAAATTAAATCTACGCCATTTTCTTTTGCAAATTCAACACAAGCATCGGCAACATTCTGCCCAAATTTTTCTGCATAGGTACTAGAAACTCTGTGTTTGTCCAAATAATCTTTGGCTTGTTTTGCATACATTCTAAGTTTCTGAATTGTAGTTTCGTCTTTTCTTGCACTCACGCAAAAAATCACAACTTCTGCATCAAATCCTCTTGCCAACTGTGTAACCATCGGGATTTTTTGACGGGTTTGGTCGGTATCGTTGAGTGGGAGTAAGATTTTTTGAAAAGTATCCGGATAAGGGAACTCTTGCATAGTCAACACCGGACATTGGGATGAGCTCACCACACGAAAGGCGTTAGTTCCAATCCAACTTTCCTGAAAACCTTTGGCACCGTGGGTGCCCATCATGATTAAATCAGCTCCGATTTCTCTTTCAAGGGCTGTAATTTCTTTGTATATCCTGCCCTTTCTCTGAACAAAATTCATTCTTACTCCGCTGTTTTGGTATTTGTCAACTGTCACTTCTTTAACTTTTTCTGCCATTGCTGCGGCAGTTGAATCTGTTACTACAAATACAACGGTAATTTCAGCATCAAAAATCTTGGCTGTTAAAACTGCTTTTTTTAGTGCAATCTCTGATGAAGGTGAACCTTCGTAGGGGACTAGTATTTTTTTAATTTCCATAAGCTATAAAGTTTAGTTAAATTTGATATGTCAAAAGTAAACAACAAATATTTATCCTCCAAATATTTGTGTTTATCTATTTTACAAACGGATTTTATTCTATACTAAACTATATTAACTGCCTTGGTAATGTAGCAACTCAGTAATTAAAAAAAAAAAAGAGTTTTTACAATTCAATCGTTTTAAGTGATTTTGCAATAGTCAGGCGTCCCTCTGTCTTGGATATTACTTCATCAACAGTAACTCCGGGCGCAATTTCAATGAGTTCAAATCCATTTTCATTGATATTAAAAAATCCTAATTCAGTTACAACTCTTTTCACACAAGCCAATCCTGTGATGGGCAATGTACATTTCTTCAGCAATTTTGACTCACCGGCTTTATTTGTATGCTGCATAGCAACAATAATATTTTTGGCAGAAGCCACCAAGTCCATAGCCCCTCCCATTCCTTTGACCATTTTGCCCGGAATTTTCCAACTTGCAATATCTCCATTATCACTCACTTCCATTGCACCCAATACTGTCAAATTCACTTTGCCTGCCCGAATCATCCCAAAACTCAAAGCGGAATCAAAGAATGCAGACCCTTTGACTGTTGTAACTGTTTGTTTGCCGGCATTGATTAAATCTGCATCCTCCTCTCCTTCGTAGGGAAAAGGACCGATGCCCAACAGCCCGTTTTCTGATTGAAGTACCACCTCAATACCTTTGGGTATATAGTTGGCTACTAAAGTAGGTATTCCGATACCGAGATTTACATAATATCCGTCCTGAAGTTCTTTTGCAATCCTTTGTGCTATTTGTTCTTTTGTAAGTGCCATAATCCTAAATTCTTTTTCTTGTTGTTCTTTGCTCAATTCTTTTTTGGTAATCAGTACCTTGGAAAATTCTATTTACGTAAATACCGGGTGTGTGAATCATATCGGGGTCTAACTCTCCGGCAGGTAATAAGTGTTCTACTTCCGCAATGGTAATGACTCCTGCCATTGCCATCACCGGATTAAAATTGCGAGCGGTTTCTTTATATATCAAGTTGCCGTGCGTATCTCCTTTCCATGCTTTCACAATCGCAAATTCAGCTTTGAAGGCATGTTCGAGCAAATATTTTTTTCCATCAAACTCTCTTACTTCTTTCCCTTCGGCAACCTCAGTTCCCACACCTGCCGGAGTAAAAAATGCGGGCATTCCATAACCGGCAGCCATACAACGGGTTGCAAGTGTGCCTTGAGGAACAAGCTCAACTTCTAATTCGCCCGACAAAAGTTGTCTTTCAAATTCTGCGTTCTCGCCCACATACGAAGCAATCATTTTTTTGACTTGTCTTTTTTGTAACATCAAGCCTATGCCAAAATCGTCCACCCCGGCATTGTTTGATATACATGTCAAATTATTGACACCTTTTTTCACCAAAGCTGCTATACAGTTCTCCGGCAAGCCACAGAGTCCGAAACCACCGAGCATTAAGGTTGTACCGGATTGAATGTCAGAAATAGCCTCATCAGCATTTTTATATACTTTATTCATTTCATTTAATTGAATTTATGCCTTCAAAATTAGCAACTATTTGTCAAACATGTAACAATGAGCACCCATACGGCTCATTCTTAAGAAAGTATCGATGAATAACAATACGCTACAGACATTTGCAACATTCGTAATTGAATTATCTTTGTGCCTGCAATGGAAGAAAAGTCCAAAATATATATCGCTGGTCACCGAGGCATGGTGGGGTCTGCGCTAAAGCGACAATTAGAGAAACTGGGATTTCACAATTTTATCTTGCGAACTTCTGCTGAATTAGACTTAAGAAGTCAGCAAGCTGTGGCAGATTTCTTCCTAAATGAAAAACCGGAGTATGTATTCTTGGCAGCGGCAAAAGTGGGCGGAATTGTTGCCAACAACACCTATCGTGCTGATTTTATTTATGATAACATTCAAATTCAAACCAATATTATCCATCAATCCTATTTGAACGGGGTAAAAAAACTCATGTTCTTTGGTTCCTCTTGTATTTATCCCAAATGGGCAGAACAACCGCTCAGGGAAGAGAGTTTATTAACCGGAGTATTGGAACCCACAAATGAACCTTATGCTATAGCAAAAATTGCAGGTATCAAAATGTGCGAAGCGTACCGCGATCAATATGGTTGCAATTTTATCAGTGTGATGCCAACAAATCTGTATGGGTTGAACGACAATTATCACCCACAAAACAGTCATGTGCTGCCGGCACTCATACGTAAATTCCATGAAGCCAAACAAAACCAAGCACCTTTTGTTGAAATTTGGGGAACCGGCACACCCAGAAGAGAGTTCCTATTTGCAGATGATTTGGCTAGTGCTGCAGTCTTTCTGATGTTAAATTATCATGAAAAAGGTTTTGTCAATATTGGTTGTGGCGAAGATTTATCAATTCAGGAACTTGCTCAAATTGTACAAAATGTTATTGGATATAAGGGCAGTTTGCAATTTGACACAAGCAAACCAGACGGAACACCGCGCAAACTCATGAATGTAGAAAAATTGTTTTCACAAGGTTGGAGACCAAAATTCAGTCTTGAGGAAGGTATCGCAATCGCTTATAAAGACTTTGTGGAAAGATACGCTTGAAAACCTTCAGCATCAAATACCTGAGCAATGGACCCAAAAACACCGGTGGTTTTTTTCACGAGCGTTTTTGGTTTGAACAAATACAACAATATTATACCGACCAAGGGCACAAAGTCAATGCTGACGCTGAAAGACCAACGCATTACCATTCAGGATTATGGACAAAATGCCAATGGTTTTGGCATCTTTTCAAAGTTTCCGATGCTGACATAACCATAGTGCCCGGCAGATGTGCGTTGCCGGTTCTGCTTAGAAATTTATTTACAAAAAGAAGGGTACTTGTTGTTTTACATTCACTTAACTCCACAAGCTTACACAAGAACAAGACATTAGCATTCTATTATTCGTTCATTTTCAGATTAATAAAAATGCGGTCAAACTTCTTTCTTGTAACAGTTGCAGAGTATTGGCAAACATACTTTTGTGAGAAAAAACGTATCCCATCGAAGCGTGTTCTCCTTTTACCTAACCTCTTTGAGGCTGAACGATACTTGGAATTTAAGTCTGCCAAGAAAAAGCTAAATATCCATTTGGGAATGTGGTCAACAAAATTGGACAAAGTATTGTATGACATTGCTTCACGCCTCAGCCACAGAGGATATTACTGTTTTTTTACTACGCCAGAAGACATCATGTCGATGGGGGCATACGGTTATGATATTATTTATTGTCCGACTATAAATGAATACAAGACTCGTGTAGCTAATGCGCTTTTTACCATATCGATTCCGGCTGTACCTGAAGGATGGTCAAGAGTAGCACACGAAAGTTTTTTGTTAGGAACACCCGTTATTGGATATAACAATGCAGGATTGGGAGAACTCCTCCATGAAGCAGGTGGATATATTGCAAATAATACGGATGAGGTCTTGCAAATTATCGAATCAAAATGTGAATGGAAGTTGTCGCAAACTTTTGTACAAAAATTTCATGCCGAGCGAGCGCGTCAATTCCTTATTCGGAGCGGATTATAGCAAACTTTTCAGACCTTTCTCAATTTTTTCTTGTGAATGGTCGCTGCTCTCATATCTGATTTTTTCAACTCCGTCTTTTAAAAGAATGACTACCGGAAAACCGCGTACTACATAGTATCTGGCAATATTTTGATTCTTATCAAAATCCACTTTTGCAAAATACACTGAATCAAATTCCGGTTTCTGTGCAACAGATTCCAATTTCGGCAATAAGTCCGCACTATTCTTGTCCCACGAATTATAGAAATAGATGAGTGAAACACCTTTCAGGGTTGCTCTCTCAAGTTCATCAAAGTTATTTTGGTCAGGGATATTACTCTTGCTTGGGTCAAACAGAGGCTCTTTCTTACAAGACGCCAGAAACACGACCAAAGTAAAAAAGAAAATTACAAATCTTGATTTCATAATACATGGCAAAATTAGCATATTTCAAAACTATCACATTAGTATATCCTCATTGCCCTTCTCCACGAAACTAAGCCCCATACAGACATGAGCGAAAAAACAATTCCCAACACTGTATATAGCTGCAAATCTTTAATAATATATAAAGTAACAGAAACCGGATTGACAACAAGCCAATAATACCAACATGAGAGCACCTTGCGTGCTTCTAATATAGTGGCAATAATGGCGAAAATTGTTGTGAAAGCATCCAAATAAGGGTAGTGAGCCTGTGTGTAATGTCCAAAATACCACCCTGTAAGCAAAGTCAAAGCAAAACCGATAATCAGAAAAGCAACATGTATACCCAAAGGCAATTCACTGATGACAGCTCTGTGTACAGAATGATTGACGGTCAGTTTTTGCAATATCCTCCATTTCCACCAACCATAAAAACCTAAGACAATATACAAACCTTGCAAGTATGATTCAGAATAAAGTTTTTCCTGAAAAAAGAGAATACAAGCCAGAAATGATCCAACAATACCAAAAGCCCATGCCCAAATCTTTTGTCTTGCCACACCGGCAATAAACACCAAGGAGCAAAACACAGACGCAACTTCAATGGGATTTGAGAAGAAATCCATAGCGGGCGAAATTAGTAAAATTGACTTATTTCCAGTCCATTATCTCACCACCGTAACCGTTCCTGTAAAGAACTGTGTTTCTCCGAAAACGTTGACCACACGCAGGGTGAAGGCATACACTCCGTTCGGCACTTGAACGCCCTGACTGCTGCCATCCCATGCCTCGTCTGAGCGGCTGTGGAACAACAGTTCGCCCCAGCGGCTGTATACCTTGAAGTCTAATTCAGAGAACCCGCGCACAAGGGGTTTGAACGTGTCATTCAAACCGTCTCCGTTGGGAGAGAACGCACTTGGGAAGAATACGCGGTAGTTAGTTTTGATGTAAAGTCGAGAGTCTGACGTGTCGCGGCAGCCGTGGCTGCTCACTGCAATCAGCCGAACGTTGTGATAGCCGGTGTCGCTATAAGTTACAATTGGGTTCTCGTCCGTAAACGTGCCAAAGGGTGCTATGTCCCATTGATATGACACCGCTCCCGTGCTGCGGTTCTGAAAACTCACCAAGGGATTGTCCATATCCGGTTCTTCGGGCTGATAGCCGAAGTCTGCAAAGGGTTTGGGATAGACTTCTATGGCTTGTCCGCTCACTTGTGCTTGGCAGCCACCTGCGGTTATCAGTGTGAGTAAGGGAATGAAGTGTCCTGCGTGGGGATATGTGTAATGCAGCGTAGGTGGAATTTCAAACGTGTGGGTGGAGTCTCCGTTGCCAAAGCTGAGGGTAAAACCATATTTGTCAGGATAATTGGTTTGTAATGTAAAATCTACAGGAAGCGGCTCGCAGCCTTCGCTTGGAGTGTTTTCTAAAGTTAGTAATTCTGGAACTCTATCAACTTTGATTTCAGCGGTTGCACTTTCGCTTGAACAGTTATCAGAAAGTGTTGCGCTAAACTTATCAAAGCCTTCTGGAGAAACAGTTTGCGTTAGTCCATTTCCAAGTGGATTTCCGTTTTTATCAAACCAATTTATTGAATAAGAATTTGGATTTCCGCCTTTTGGATTTGCGGTTAGGGTTGCATTTGGGTCAGCGCAAATTGTTGAGCTTGAAAGTGTTAAACTGAGTTCAGGTCGGATGATTATTTTCCTCGAAAAAGTATCATTCGGAGAGCTGCAATTATCTCTTAAAACTAAAAAGATTTCTCGGGTGTTAAATTGTGAATATTGGCTTTCTGAAATTAGCGCTTTGCTATTCAAATCAAGTGTATCAGCGTTTTTGAGTACTTCCAAACTTTCGTCATCTTTTTTGTGAAGCCAAGTAAATTGATATTGATTTTCAACTCCCCCAAAACCTTGTGCTGTGAGGGAAATTTCCTCGCCTAAACAGATTGTATCCGGTGCTGAAAATTCAGCTTTGAGTTCCGGAAGAGTATGTAAATTGATTTTTTGAGTATCAGCTAATACTGAGCAATCGTCACTCAAAATTAAAGTCAAAATAGCATCCGGATTTTTAAAGTCTTTGGAGTTGATTTCAACTGAATCTCCTTTTGAAATTTCCTCATTGTCTAAAAGCCAAGTAAATTCATAGTCTTCTTCAACTCCACCTATTCCTTTTGCAAAGAATTTTAATTCACTTCCTGAGCAAACGGATGTGTCATTTGCAGGGGCGTAGTCTTGATCGAACATTTGAACGGATAATTTGGGACGGATTCGCAACGTGATATCAGCTGTGTCGGAGGGCATGCAGCCGTCTGTCATGACGAGCCGGAGTTGTTGGACATTGTCGCTCGTGCCGGGATTAAATAGCTGCACGCTGACAACTGCGCTGTCCGAATTGCTGAGGGTCAAGTCCGGTGTGCCTGTCCAACTGTATGTGTAGACGGACGGCAAACCTCCTGTCCCTTTGGCGACAAAGGTTAAGGTTTGTCCTGAACAGCCTTTGACTTCGCTTAAAATATTGTCCAAACTGTCCGTTATGTCCGCTAAAAGAGGGGATGTAGGGCGGGCAACAATGTATGCCGTATCTTGTAGAGTCGAGCAACCGTCTTCTAATACCAATGCAAAATGTGTTATGGCGGATGTGTCGGGGAAAGTGAACAGAATGGTGTCTGTCAGGGCGAATGAGTCCGTTTTTAGCTCCTGCCAACTGCTCAAATCATTGGTGTTGTACCATGTCCACCTGAAACCGCTCGTATCACCTTGCGTAAAGGAAGCGATGAGATTTATTTCCTCTCTCAAACAAATGTTGATTAGACTGTCTGTAATAATTCTTGGGTGGGGACGTACATAGATGCGTTTGTATGCTGTGTCCGCTTCTCCACAGCCGGAGCTGTCGCTGATTACGATGCGATAAACTGTGTCTTTGTCAGGGATAATAAAGGGGGTTCGGGACGTACTGTCGTCCATGTTGTATGCCGGAGTCCATTGCCACGCTGTACCGCCAAAGGTTTTTAGCTGAAAACTGTCGCCATAGCAAACCGTTTCTGCTCCGCCCGGGTCAGCTTTATCGCGGGAGTAAATCAATAAACGTAAGCTGTCTAACTTGTAAAAACTCTGTACGGGAGGGTGGGTGCTTCTTACTCTTATCCTATAATTGCCGGAGCTGGCTACTTGGAACAAGGGCAATCTGCCTGTAATAGTGCTGTCTTCGGTGGATTTTATTCGACCAAGTTCTCTCTCCCCGCCTTCGAAGTTGCCGTTCTCATCGCTCAACTCCGCTATGAAATAATTGGCGGTGTCGTAGTTGCCCATTTTGCTGTAAGGCACTAGGAAAGTATCCCCAGCACAATATGGTCCCGATAGAACTTCTCCGCGAGTGATGGAGTAGTCGGTGATTTTGGCGAGGAAACCTGAGGTCCGTTGAGAATTATGAGAATTAAGTATGAATGGGTCTAATTCTAACTGTCCGTTATACGATCCGCAATAAACCAATTCACTACGTGAATTTGGGGACATATCTGTTGCGGCAACACCTGATTTTAGCCAGAGGGCATTGCCAAGGGTATCAAATTTGACAAACATAGCTATTCTAGATTGTGATTGTGCGATCAACGTATCAGCGAGTTCCCCGATTGCAATGTTGTTGTTGTACCCGTATTCAAATTTTGTGTATATATTCCCCCTAAAGTCTGTTCGGATTACATCTGAATAAATATTTCTGGAAAATGTACTAGAAAGGGATATTTTCTTTTGTGGCATTCTTACCCAGTCCACCTGCGACAGGCTCATTTTTATAACATAAGGAAATACTGTTGTAGAATTCGGCTGGGGGATATCAGGAGGCAATCCTTTGGTAACATAGTACGACACACCATTTCTTATCAGTGTATCCTCTACATACCCCACCATGTAAATATTCCCTGTGTCAATGGCTATTATATCCGCTATATTATCTTGCTGCTTCAGTTTGTTATGAAGAAAATCCGCAAACAGCACATTCCCCACCGAATCATAGACCATAAGAAAACCTTTTGCCGTACCATTATTGGGCAAATTCGTACTATACGTCACACCGTTAATTTCTCTTGTGCTTTCACTGAATTTAGAAACAACATAAAGGTTGCCGTGCAAATCTGCACGAATTTTTAAGATATGAAACGGCTGACTATTACTCGTTTGACTTGTTACAGGTTGTTTTACCCAAATAAGAGAGTCAAAATTGGGCGAGTATTTTAAAAGCAAAGAGGTCATAAAGTTTTCTGAAAATGATGTGCCTGCGTTTCGTGTATAAATAGTACCCTCTCTCATAACAAGAGCCAGCATCACATTGTTATCCTTATCTTTTTCCAATAAGCCTGTAAAGTTAAGTGCCCCAGCGCTGTAAGCATTCACTATTTTCTGATAATAGGT
The DNA here is from genome assembly GCA_023957335.1 of Bacteroidota bacterium. Classification (NCBI taxonomy): domain Bacteria; kingdom Pseudomonadati; phylum Bacteroidota; species Bacteroidota bacterium. The sequence goes on from JAMLHC010000003.1 coordinate 208,741, forward strand.
TAGTCTCCCAAGACTGTCGTACTCGGCTATAAAAATCATATCAGTACCCGCCCCGGAAACAAGACTGTCATTTGGGCTTAATAGTACCGCAACACTATCGGAATTAGAAGCGTTATACACTCGTCCGTACACTACGATTCTGTTGGAAGTAAGCACACGTATGTTAGACAAGTGTAAACTAATTGCGTCACCCTTAGCAACCATTCGTTTGGTATACAGGGTGCGCACCCATTGCACCTCTCCGTCTGTATTTACTTTTGCTGTAAAACCAAAATTGTGGTGTAGCTGGCTTCCCACTCCTATTTTAAAGGTGTCTATAAAAAACGAATCCCTACATATCCCCACAACATAGGAATTGTCGTTGCTGTCAATGTCCAGCCCCCATACGGTGTTGTGGGAATTGGCAGAATTTTGCTTTGCCGTAAAAGACTTTGCCCACTCGTGCATTTGGGCGTGGATACTGCTACACAATAGCAAGAACAATATGAAAACTATTTTTTTCAAAACAATACAGTAAAGAGAGGAAAACATACTGCTCTCCTCCCAAACACAAGTGATAAAATTATTTTAGCAAAATCATTTTTAGAGTTTCAATAGTATGCCCATCAATAATTAGAGAGTAAAAGTAAGTCCCTGATGCTAATACTCCCGCAGAAAGGACAATATTTCCATTTCCTGCATGAGAAACAGGAAAACTGCCTACTATTCTCCCCTCTGTATTCCGTACCTCAATCTTAGCATTAGTATAGTTCTCTGGCAGAAAATAACGGATAACAGTTGTTTCAGAAAAAGGATTAGGCTCGTTCTGCTCCAAAGCGGGTTGCTCGGTCAATTTGCCTATCTGTCCTAAACTTCCGTTGCCACCCTTGCCATTTTCGTTTCCGCTAGGATTAGTGTTGCCCTGCTGCTTGAAAAAAAATGCTTCCAAGGCAGCTATCCTTTTTTCCTGCTGCTCGTTCTTAACTCTTTCCGCTTCCAAATCGGCTCGCAAAATTTGGTTTTCTGTCTTCAATTCTCCATTTTCAACTTTCAACTCTTCAATTTTAGCATCGTGCTCCTGTATTCCTTGTGTAAGAAAAGGGATAAAGCCGATGTAGTTCACGGCTCCTTTTCCTCGCCATGTGGCAGTAAATTCAGGTAACACTTTCGAAACATCCTGTGCCATAAAACCATAAGAAAGCATTGCATTTTCTTTCCCTATGTAGTTATAGGAATAGGCTTGCAGTCGCAATATTCTCCGCCAGTCGTCCAGTTTGGATATATTGGTTTTCAGGCTGCGGTCAGATTGAATGAAAACACTCCCTCCTGCATACAAACCACTATCAACTTCTATATCACCTCCCGATACACTGAACCTTGGATTTGCAGACCAAGTACCTCCAGTTGGTGTCCAGCCACCACCAGGGTCGCTTTCATCATTTACAATAACCCCTAATGGTGCATTTGTCCCAATCCCCACCCAGCCGGTATTATCAATAGTCATTCTTCTGGTGCGATGTGTCCAAAACTCCATGTTACTATTTTGATTTTGACGGATTTGGAAAATAGAAGACCCTTTTTCATAGCCAATCTGTGCCCCTATTGGTGCATGCAATGTTGTCCACCTGATATAATTATCAGTCATAAGCCTTCCTGATGTGTCCCCTTCCAAATGCAGTCTGTCAAGAGGATTGAGTATTTCTCCTATGCCAACAAACCCAGTCATTCCTTTTAGTATCATAGCTGTTTCATTCCATGTAGATAGGTGTATATCATAAGGCGCAACTTGTTTGATTTGAAGTGCATTTGAGCTACCGTCCTGACCTATGCAAGCCTCCGACATTGGCGCCATTCCTCCTGCGGGTCTTGTAAACCTCAAATAATTAACTCCAATAGGGTCGCTTTCATTAATATGCAGCTTGCCAAGCGGATTTATAGTGTCAATACCTATGCTATGTGTTCCAGGGTTAACGTTAAAAAAACTGGTAGCTTGCCAGTCTGTATTGTCCCAAAACAGGGTCTGTCCAAAGGCTAACCCCTGTTGCACGCCAATACCATTCTGCCAAGAGAGATTTCCTATCGGGTCTGTTGTCAGGTATCGGTTCAGACCAAATGAAAGAGGAAGGTTTTCAAATCTTACTGTTCCATTAACATGCAGGTCTGCAGTAGGTAATATCATAGGAGGTAAATTAATCCCCACAGGTGCATCTCCCAAAAAGGGTGGGTTTCCTGGCGCAAACAGTGATTGTGCCCCGCCCGTTCGCCAAAAGCCTAACAGCAGAAACAAGATAATTGCTTTTGTCCATAGAGTCGCAGGCAATGGACCTGCATTGTAAACCGCGTTTAATCTTTGATTTTGTAGTAATTGTTTCATATCAGTATTTGACTAAGTGAACTTCAAAGTTAATACTATTTTTTTAATAATAACAAATTACCCTGTTTCTGTTACTATGGGAGTGTGTCTATGCAACAAAATATTTTGTGATAATAAAACAAGCACTACCGCACCACCGTAACCGTCCCGGTAAAGAACTGTGTTTCTCCGAAGACGTTGACCACACGCAGGGTGAAGGCATACACTCCGTTCGGTACCGGAACGCCCTGGCTGCTGCCATCCCATGCCTCGTCTGAGCGGCTGTGGAACAACAGTTCGCCCCAGCGGCTGTAAACCTTGAAGTCTAATTCCGAGAACCCGCGCACAATGGGTTTGAACATGTCATTCAAGCCGTCTCCGTTGGGAGAGAATGCACTTGGGAAGAAAACGCGGTAGTTCGTTTTGATATAAAGTCGCGAGTCTGACGTGTCACGGCAGCCGTGGCTGCTCACGGCAATCAGCCGAACGTTGTGATAGCCGGTGTCGCTATAAGTTACAACTGGGTTTTCGTCCGTGAACGTGCCAAAGGGTGTTATGTCCCATTGATATGACACCGCTCCCGTGCTGCGGTTCTGAAAACTCACCAAGGGATTGTCCATGTCCGGTTCTTCGGGCTGATAGCCGAAGTCCGCAAAGGGTTTGGGATAGACTTCTATGGCTTGTCCGCTCACTTGTGCTTGGCAGCCACCTGCGGTTATCAGTGTGAGTAAGGGAATGAAGTGTCCTGCGTGGGGATATGTGTAATGCAGCGTAGGTGGAATTTCAAACGTGTGGGTGGAGTCTCCGTTGCCAAAGCTGAGGGTAAAACCATATTTGTCAGGATAATTGGTTTGTAATGTAAAATCTACAGGAAGCGGCTCGCAGCCTTCGCTTGGAGTGTTTTCTAAAGTCAGCAATTCCGGAACTCTATCAACTTTGATTTCAGCGGTTGCATTTTCGCTTGAACAATTGTCTGAAAGTGTTGCGCTAAACCTGTCAAAGCCTTCTGGAATGGCGGTTTGGGTCAATCCATTTCCAAGTGAATTTCCATTTTTATCAAACCAATCTATTGAATATGAATTTGGATTTCCGCCTTTTGGATTTGCAGTTAGGGTTGCATTTGGGTCAGCGCAAATTGTGGAGCTTGAAAGTGTTAAACTGAGTTCAGGTCGGATGATTATTTTCTTTGAAAAAGTATCATTCGGAGAACTGCAATTATCTCTCAAAACTAAAAGGATTTCACGGGTGTTAAATTGTGAATATTGGCTTTCTGAAATTAGTGTTTTACTATTCAAATCAAGCGTTTCAGCGTTTTTGAGAACTTCTAGAGTTCCATCATCTTTTTTGTGAAGCCAAGTGAATTGATATTGATTTTCAATTCCACCTGAACCTTGTGCTGCGAGGGAAATCTCCTCGCCCAAGCAGATTGTATCTGGTGCTGAAAATTCAGCTTTGAGTTCTGGAAGTGTGTGAAGATTTATCCTTTGTGTATCAGCCAAAATCGAGCAATCGTCTTGTAGAATTAAAGTTAAAATTGCATCAGGACTTTTAAAGTCCTTGGAGTTGATTTCAACTGAATCTCCTTTTGAAATTTCTTCATCGTCCAAAAGCCAAGTAAATTCATAGTCTTCCTCTACACCACCCGTTCCATTTGCAAAGAATTTTAATTCACTTCCGGAGCAAACCGAAGTGTCATTCGCGCTCTTTTGAGCAAAATTTAAAATCTGTGCTTTTAGTGGTTCTCTGATTTTTACTTCAAATGAAATGCTATCTCCTTTTTCCATGCAACCGTTATGAAGAGTAAGAGTTACAAGCAATTTTCTCAATAGTTCTGACGGTTCGTAATCAGTTAAACTATCCGAATTTCCCTCAGGCAAATGCTGAAATGAGTTCAGCATTACGTCATTGATTGGGTTTAGGATTTTCCAGTTCCATTGGTATTTTTGTTCTGTTCCGCCTTTTCCATTTGCAGTGAAGTTTAAAAGCTCTTTGAAGCATGCTTCGACTCCGCTCAGCATACCGTTTGTCCTGGTTAGCAAGGTGTTGCCATAATATAATTCGCTGATTTCCAAAGGTGGAAGTGGTGAAATTACAAATTCTTGCGTGTCACTTTCAGGGCTGCAAATGTCCTCAACTATGAACCAAAACCTTTGGCTGTCTTGGCTATTGAAAATTGGTTTTATTGTGGTTTTTGTTTCAGAAACATTGCCGCTATCTTGGCTTAAAATATTACCCTTTTCATCAATCCATTTCCACCTAAAACCTTTGCCACTGCCATCAGAAATTTGTGCTGTAATTTCAGCAGAAGTGCTTGGACAAATTGCTGTATCTCGTGGAAATACAACAGATTTTGGAACTCTGCGATCGATTTTCAGTTCAATAAAACTGCTGTCAATATATGGCAAACACTCATCTTTTGTTACAAAAGCAAATTTCCTTGAATCAAAAATACTTTTGTTTAATTGAACGCTGATTGTGTCTGCAAATTTATTCTGACCAGAATTTAAGAAATGAAATTTATCCGAAACATCCACTTCAAACCATTCCCAGCTGTAAGTTGCGCTATCTCCACCAGAAATATTTCCAAATAGTTCAACCAAACTGCCGTCACACTGTAAGCTGTCAAGAGTCGAAATTTTGCCTTTTATTTTTATTGGTTTTAGGGTTACAACGAACTCAGCTGTGTCTTTTATTACTGAACAATTATCATCCAAAACGATTGCTAATCTTCGCGTTGCTGTGGTATTATTATATTTGTATAAAAGTGTATCAAGCAAAGCAAATGAATCACGCGCAATCTCGCTCCAGCCTTTGTTTTTAACAATATTATACCAAGTCCATTTATAGCCTAAAGTATCGCCATTTCTGAAAGATGCACTCAAGGCTACTTCCTCGTTTAAGCACACTTTGAAACTGTCTGTGATATCAACTTTGGGATTATTTCGAATAATAATTCTTTTGAAAGCCGTATCTGGCTCTCCACAACCAGAAGTATCGGAAATCACAATTCTAAAAACAGTATCTTGCAAAGCCAAAACCTTTGGTGTTCTTGATGTTGAGTCACCCATCAAATAGGCTGGCGACCATTCCCAAACCGTTCCACCATAGGTGTGTAACTGAAAACTATCTCCAAAACAAGCTAATTCCGGTGGTCCGGGGTCGGCTTTATCGCGGGAATAAATAAGGAGTCGAAGGCTATCTCTTTTATAAAAACTCTGAACAGGTGGACTAGTGCTGATTACACGGATTCGGTAATTCCCAGAACTGGCAACTTGGAACAAGGGAAGTTCTCCCCTTATTGTACTGTCTTCTGTTGATTTTACTCTGCCAAGCTCTCTGACTTTACTTGTGTCATCAAAGTTACCATTTTCATCACTTAGTTGGGCGATGAACCAATTGTCGGGGTCATACTTCCCTTTTCTTGTATAAGGAATATCCATGCTGTCGCCAGCACAATATGGACCAGCAGAGACCTCTCCACGAGTGATGGAATAGTCATTTACCTTCGCTATAAAACCTGACTGACTCTGTGAATATGGCAAAGTAAAAGGAGGTAATGATAAAGTATCAACATAATTACCGCAATATACAAGACTATTATCCATATCAGACTTCATATCAATTGTATTAACACCAGATCGTAACCACAAAGCATTGCCCAAACTATCTAGTTTAACAAATCCTGTTTTCCCCATTGAACTGTCTGTTAACCCACCCATTGAAAGTACGTTAATTTGATAATCAAAATATGAATAAACAAAACCATGTTTATCGCACCCTATTCTACTATTAAAACCACTATTGAAAAATGTACTACTAAAAGCAGTTACGGTCTTATTATGTGTAAGTTTTATCCAGTTAGCTTTACTAATACTCAATTTTGCAATATATGGATACGCAATGTCAAAAGACGATACACCAGAAGATGTAAACCATTTCCCTCCATATAACATACTGTCTTGAACATAACCTGTTATGTATATTCTCCCTGTGTCAACTGCAAAAATGTCAAAAATATTATCTTGTTGCGTAACATCATTATTGATAAAACCTTTGTGAATAAAGTTTCCAAGAGGAGAAAGCACAGTTAAAAAACCTTTCGTAAAATTATTCGTTATAAATTGTGAATAGTCAATGGAGTCTATTGTAATTGTCCCTGACCCAACTGTATGGATGAATGATGCTATATATACATTATTGTCATTTAAACCGATGCTCATTCTAGAAGGTTTGTAATAGTTTACACCTGTATGAGTTGATAATACTTTACACCATGCGATACTATCAAAATTGGCAGTAAACTTAACTAATAACATAGTTTGATTAGCTTGATAACTAACCGTTGTATCTACTTTATTAGAAAAGAAAGTTCCCGATGTGGCTTTATTAATTTGAGTTAGGATATATAAATTTTTTTGATCATCAATAGCTACTTGACCATTTAAATTGGACGAAGATAATCCACCCTCAAATAACTTATTGCATTTAATCACGTTTCCTATACTGTCGTATATCGCATAAAACCCAATAATATTTTGATTGTTACTATTTGTATTAATTATGCTGTCTGTTTTACTTAACTTTAATATTGTAGTTACATTAGATTCAGCAGCAAGTCCGCCTCTCTGGAAATAACCATGAACTATTATCTTATTATCTGAAATCGTATTGATATTATAAGCAAAAAGTCTAAGAGAGGTTGGGTCAATAGAATTAGTATATAAGTACATCGTATTTACCCACTTAACATCACCCGAAGGGTTAAATTTTGCAACGAATGAGTTTGCCAAATAGCCACCACCATTATGAAGAATTGTATCTTTATCAATAACAAAATCAGGGCTAAACGCTCCTAGTACATAACTGTTATTATTGCTATCCAAGGACATTGCCATGGTAGGTAAAAAAGGGATCTGTATTTTATTGGGGGCAAATAAAGTGGTTACCCATTCGTGCTCTTGTGCATTAGCAAAGTAGGCTATAGCCAAAAATAATATAAGAAATGGATTTCTCATCATACAAGAAGTTAAAAAAAATATGGCACCATTTATCCTTTCAATATAAAATGGTCATTTTGACAGAACCATTTTCTTGTTTTCAATTATCTTATTGTCAATTATCAAAGAATAGAAATAATTCCCTGCCGATAATGTTCCGGCAGATATTGTAATATTCCCGTAGCCAACCTGTGTCACACGAAACAAACCAACTATTCTACCTTCAGTATCCTTTATTTCAATTTTGGCATTGTTACTAGCGTAGGGTAAGAAATAGTGAATAACGGTTTCTTCTGAAAATGGATTAGGTTCATTCTGTTCCAATAAAGCAGGTCGATTCAGTACACCTATTGGATCAAAAGTATTATCGGTAAAAGGCTTTGAATTTTCTTGTTTGCCAAAAATAAACGATTCTAAAGCTATTAATCTTTTTTCTAATTGAACTTTCTCATTTTCCAATGTTTCTAATCTATTATTCATAGTTTGATTCTCGATCTTCAGATTTGTATTTTCTATTTGCAATGCTTGTATTTTAGTATCATGTTCCTGTACACCTTGCGTAAGAACAGGAATAAAACCTATATAATTTACAGATAAACAACTATCCCCTTCTGAAACGAGACTTGGAAATACCTTTTTGACATCTTGCGCTTTAAAACCAAAAGAGTGTGTCGCACTCAAATTTAATCCCTCTACTCGCTTAAAATCATATGAATAAGGCTGTAAAATTAGTAGCTTCCGCCAGTCAGTATTTAAACTCTTAAAGTTCATTTTGAAGTTTTCATCAGATGTCAAGTAGAAATTCCCAATACACGTAACATCTCCATTAAACTCAGCAGATCCATTTGCAGCAAAAACAACATTAGGCGCAGGTGTTGCCGGACCTGTACCGCCTGCGGCAGTAAAATTACGATTTAAAGCGGGGAAGGCAGTCCCCACACCTACGAAATTAGCTACCGGATTAACATTTAAAAAAGAAGTAGGTTGCCAATGAGTACCGCTCCAATATAATGACTGCCCCAAAGCTGATCCCATTAACGGCAATGAACCTGTTTGATGAAAAATATTACCTACAACATCCATCGCAAGAAAGCTATTTGCAAGTGCGATATTAGGCAATCCTTGGAATCTGATATTTCCATTCACATGAAAATCTATCCCCGGTGCTGGAGGGATGTTGATTCCTACAGGAGATTGAGGAAGCGGGACAATAGGAGCACCACCCGGCATAAACACCGACTGCCCCATTCCCACTCGCCATGCTCCTAACACGAAGAATAAAACAATGACTTTTGTCCATAGAGTAACATACAAGGGCTTTGCCTTGTAAACCGCGTTTAATCTTTGATTTTGTAGTAATTGTTTCATATCGGTATTGTTTTAAATGAACTTCAAAGTTAAAACTATTTTTTTTATAAAAACAAACTTATCAAGTTTATACTATCAGGCGAGTGATGGGTATGCAACAAAATTTTTTGTGATAATAAAACAAGCAACGGTGTTTCGGCTCCGTTTAGACTATCCTTCGACTATCCTTAGACTACGCTCAGGACAAGCGCTCAGAACAGGCTTCTCAGCGACCGCGCATTCATAATTCATAATTCACCATTAATAATTATCTAATTAGCGTCACCGTCCCTTTAAATAACTGTTTCTCGCCAAAAACATTTATCACGCTCAATGTGAACGCGTAAACCCCGTCTGGCATTTGTTCTCCGTTGAAAGTGCCGTCCCAAGCTTCGTCTTTTGTAGAGTGAAAAATCAGTTCTCCCCAACGGCTGTAAACTCGGAAATCCAGTTCGCTAAATCCTCGAACTGACGGCTTGAAATCATCGTTCAGTCCATCTCCATTTGGCGAAAATGCACTCGGAAGAAAAACGCGGTAGTTGGTTTTGATATAGATTTGACTTTCTGTTGTGTCAGAACAATTTTTGTCGCTGATTGCAATCAGGCGCACATAGTGATAACCTGAATCTTGGTATTTGATTTCCGGGTTGTCTGCGGTGAAATCTCCATAAGTGCCCAATGTCCAGATATAGGATTTTGCACCATGACTTTGGTTTTTAAACTGTACTAACGGATTGTCCATATCTGGGTATTCCGGTTCATAGGAAAAGTCCGCAATCGGCTTTGGATAAATGGTTATGGGCGTTCCTTGAATAGTTTTTTCACAGCCATTTTGAGTTGTGATTTTTAGGCTTGGAGTGAAAGTGCCTGCGGTTTTGTAGGTGTAATCAATTCTTGAAGTTCCTTCGGATACATTTTCGGAATTGTTATTTCCGAAGTTTATTTCAAAACCGTATTTATCAGGATAATTTGTTTTTGGTTCAAAAATCACTGGAAGTGGTTGACAACCTTCGCTTGGAGTGTTTTCTAAAGTTAGTAATTCTGGAACTCTATCAACTTTGATTTCAGCGGTTGCACTTTCGCTTGAACAATTATCTGAAAGTGTTGCACTAAACTTGTCAAAACCTTCCGGGCTGACGGTTTGCGTTAGTCCATTTCCAAGTGGATTTCCATTTTTATCAAACCAATTTATTGAATATGAATTTTGATTTCCACCTTTTGGATTTGCGGTTAGGGTTGCATTTGGGTCAGCGCAGATTGTTGAACTTGAAAGGGTCAAACTCAGCTCCGGTCTGATGATTATTTTCTTTGAAAAAGTATCATTTGGAGAACTGCAATTATCTCTAAAAACTAAAAATATTTCACGGGTGTTAAATTGTGAATATTGGCTTTCTGAAATTAGCGCTTTGCTATTCAAATCAAGTGTATCAGCGTTTTTGAGTACTTCCAAACTTCCGTCATCTTTTTTGTGAAGCCAAGTAAATTGATATTGATTTTCAATCCCGCCTGTGCCTTGTGCTGTCAAGAAAATTTCCTCGCCTAAGCAAATTGTGTCAGGTGCTGAAAATTCAGCTTTAAGTTCGGGAAGTGTATGCAAATTTATCTTTTGAGTATCAGCCAAAATTGAGCAATCGTCCTTTAAAATCAAGATCAGAACTGCATCCGGATTTTTAAAGTCCTTGGAGTTGATTTCAATGGAATCTCCTTTTGAAATTTCCTCATTGTCTAAAAGCCAAGTAAATTCATAGTCTTCCTCTACTCCGCCAGTTCCGTTTGCAAAGAATTTTAATTCACTTCCGGAGCAAACCGAAGTGTCATTCGCGCTCTTTTGATATTCATCTAATACCGATACTTCTAGTTTTGCTCTAACTGTAATTTGTGCAACAAAGCTATCAATCCCCATGCAGTCATCAAAAACAAAAACTTTCAAGGAATTTGAAATTGATGTTTGCAAATCTTCTAATATAAAATAATCCGAGGGAGTAAATTCCAAACTCTGTTTTTCGCCAATCAAACTATCTTTAAAATACCATTTAAAATTATAATTAAGACTATCTCCTCCATTGGCAAATGCCCTAATATGAATTTTTTCTCCAATGCAAACAGTTGTATCCTGTAAGTCTGCCACGACTTCGAGCGGGGAATTTAGATTTATCAAAACAAAGGCAGTATCTTTGACAATTGAGCAACCGTCTTCTAGAACCAAACCGATATTTGTTGAAACCGGCTTTGATTTAAAAATATAGTTCAGGGAATCAAAGTAGGCAAATGAATCGGACTTCAATTCTTGCCAAGAAAAATCTTGTTCCGTATTGTACCAAGTCCATTTATAAGCACTAGAATCTCCATTTTTAAATTGCGCAGAAAGAGTTATATTAGTATTGTTGCAGATGTTTACTAGCCTATCAGTAATGATTTTGGGATTACTTTTAATAAAAATTTGTTTGAAAGCGGTATCGGGTTCTCCGCAACCGGAACTATCTGAAATCACAATCCTAAAAACAGTATCTTTTTCTAAATAAATCCAAGGAGTTCTGGAACTACTGTCATCCATTCTAAAGGCAGGAGACCACTCCCAAGCGGTTCCGCCATAAGTATGCAACTGAAAACTATCTCCATAGCAAAGAGTTTCCGATGGTCCGGGATCGGCTTTATCGCGGGAGTATATCAATAATCGTAAGCTATCTAACTTGTAAAAACTCTGCACGGGCGGGTGAGTGCTTCTTACTCTTATCCTATAATTGCCTGAACTGGCAACTTGGAACAAAGGCAATCTGCCTATAATAGTGCTGTCTTGGGTGGATTTCATTTGACCAAGTTCTCTCTCTCCGCCTTCGAAGTTGCCCTTCTCATCGCTCAATTCCGCTATGAAATAATTGGCGGTGTCGTAGTTACCCATTTTGGTGTAAGGAACTAGGAAAGTATCACCCGCACAATAAGGTCCTGATAGAACTTCTCCACGAGTGATGGAGTAGTCGGTAATTTTGGCGAGAAAGGATCCTGCAATGTTGTTATTGGCAAGCGAATCGTTGAATATTCTTACTTTTCCTACAAATACTCCTGCTAAAAGCAAATTTCCCACAGTATCGACTGTCATACTGTTTATTGAAGTCACTACATTTAAATTTCCGTTTGCAAATCCCCACAAGAGGTTGCCTAATGTATCTGCTTTGGCTATAAATAACTTGGAACCAGCGGTTAGCCCTGTGCCAAACAAAGTATTGCTAAGATATACACTATCGCCAGTCAACTGCCCTCCAAGGTAAAGATTGTTGTTATCTAGCAGTAATCCTGCAACAGGACTTAAAAAACCTTGTGATAAACTGTCCTGGCATTTACACCAGACAAGGGAATCCATCTGCTTATTGAGTTTTAACAAGCAGAAAGATAGTGGATTGGTAAAATTTGTTTTGGATATTTCCTTATGGGAAAGAATTTCAATAGAATCATGGAAAGGTAACCCCATATAAACAGAACCGCTAAAGGTATCAACATCAAACTTAATTCCTGAATAAGAACTTATGTTGCGTGTTGCATATTTTATGTAAATATAGTTAGCAAGTCTGCCCGCAGTATCAAGCTGAATCAAGTAGTAGCCTTTGGGCAGTGTGTCGGAATTGTGAATATACTCTTTGTCAAAATAAGCCGTAAAGTAAATAGAGGAAAGGGTTGCTTTTAAATCTCTTCTTGCAGTAGCAGAACCAACAATCGAACCATATTGCTTAACCCACAGAAAACTACCGTTTGAATCATAAGCAGCAAGACCATAATTCCAACTGTCAGTTGCGCTGCATGTTTGGTTACTTCCTGTATATTCCATAATACCTCTAAGAGTATGATAAATATATATCCTCCCTCCAGAATAGTCCATTTTATGGGTTACTTGGTCTGTTGGGTCAAGCGTTGTACTACCATATTCTTTTGCCCACAAAGGATTTCCGTTTCTATCAAATTTGATAAGGGCATTTCTTCTTCCCGAGTAGCCTGAAGGATATGAAAGCTGAATATTTGACGAAAAACTAATACTTCCTCCATTGTAGTGAAGCAATAAATAAATATTGCCGACCTCATCGGTTGTAATGTCAATGGGGGCAATGTTTTGATTTGTATTTACATCTGTTGAGAATACCCACATCAATGAACTGTCGGGTGTTACGCTCGAAAGCATTAAATTAGTTGTTGTAGCTGTATTCAGGTTCGTGGTTGTAACAGTAGCTCCTTTGAATTGAAAAGAACCCGTATTAGTAAATGAATTGGACAAAACAATGTTTCCGTCAATATTTCTACACACCACAGGACTCACACTTCGCACTACGTTGTTGATGGAAAATAGCCATTGGGTTTCCTGTGCAGGAACAGAAAAACAGAAAACAAACAAACTCGCTATGGAGAGGATTTTTTTCATGTTTGTAATTATTAGAGAAAAGGGACATTTCTCCCCCCCCTTTCTCTAATACAAGTGGTTATTTAAATAAAATCATACTTTTAGTATCTACAACTCTGTCGCCAATAATCAGGCTATAGTAGTATGTCCCCGCAGTTAAAGAACCCGCTTTCAAGGTAATGCTGCCTTGTCCGTTGCCCTGTGCTACAAAACTACCCACTATTTTGCCCTCAATGTTCTTTACCTCAACTCTTACGGTTGCAACTCCTTTGGGAACAAAATAACGGATAACGGTTGTTTCACTAAAAGGATTAGGCTCGTTCTGCTCCAAAGAAGGAAGTTCGCCCAATGTACCTATTTGTCCAAAGTCGTTGCCAGTTCCTTCGCACTGTTGATTGTAAATAAACTCTTCCAAAGCAGCTAAACGCCTTTTCAGTTGCTCATTTTCGTTTTCCAAAGTTTCAATTTTTGCATTCGTTTCGGAATTTACAGTTTGGTTCTGCTCTATGGCGTTCAGCCTGTTCTCATGCTCCTGAATGCCTTGTGTCAAGAAAGGTATAAAGCCGTTGTAGTTTACCAAGTGAAATTTCCCGTTGTGGGTAACAAGTTCAGGAATGTGCAATTTAACTTCCTGTGCTTTGAAGCCATAAGACATTGTTATTGAGAAATTAAACTCTCCGTTTTCCTTAAACCTGTATGAGTAAGCAGGAACACTAAGGATTCTTTTCCAGTCAGTGCTTAAACTCTGGAAAGATTCTTTGAGGGTTTCATCAGAAGCCTCAAAGAATGCCCCCGATATGTGTAAATCACCGTTAAACTCTCCTGTACCATTTGCTGAAAATATTATGGGATTTCCTGTTGGAGTAGCTGTACCTATCTGAGTACCTATAAAACCATATGGCGCATTAGTTCCAATTCCCACCCAACCAGTATTATCAATGGTCATACGTGCATTGTTATTCGTCCAAAACTCCATGTTACTATTTTGATTTTGACGGATTTGAAAAACAGACGACCCTTTTTCATAGCCAATCTGCGCTCCAACTGGTGCATGCAATGTTGTCCACCTGATATAATTATCAGTCATAAGCCTTCCTGATGTGTCTCCTTCCAAATGCAGCCTGTCAAGAGGATTGAGTATTTCTCCTATGCCAACATACCCAGTCATCCCTTTTAGTATCATGGCTGTTTCATTCCATGTAGATAAGTGTATGTCATAAGGCGCAACCTGTTTGATTTGCAGTGCATTTGAGCTTCCGTCCTGACCTATGCAAGCCTCCGACATTGGTGCCATTCCTCCTGCGGGTCTTGTAAATCTCAAATAATTAACACCAATAGGGTCACTTTCATTAATATGTAGCTTGCCAAGCGGATTTATAGTGTCAATACCTATGCTATGTGCTCCAGGGTTAACGTTAAAGAAACTGGTAGCTTGCCAGTCTGTATTGTCCCAAAATAGGGTCTGTCCAAAGGCAAAACCCTGTTGCACTCCAATACCGTTCTGCCAAGAGAGATTTCCTGTCGGGTCTGTTGTCAGGTATCGGTTCCGACCAAATGAAGGAGGCAGGTTTTCAAACCTTACTGTTCCATTAACATGAAGGTCTGCGGTAGGTAATATCATAGGAGGTAAATTAATCCCCACAGGTGCATCTCCCAAAAAGGGTGGGTTTCCTGGCGCAAACAGTGATTGCGCCTCACCAGTTCGAAAAAAACCTAACATCAGAAATAAGAGAATTGCTCTTGCCCATAGAGTCGCAGACAATGGCTTTGCCTTGTAAACCGCGTTTAATCTTTGATTTTGTAGTAATTGTTTCATATCGGTATTGTTTTAAATGAACTTCAAAGTTAAAACTATTTTTTTTATAAAAACAAACTTATCAAGTTTATACTATCAGGCGAGTGATGGGTATGCAACAAAATTTTTTGTGATAATAAAACAAGCAACGGTGTTTCGGCTCCGTTTAGACTATCCTTCGACTATCCTTAGACTACGCTCAGGACAAGCGCTCAGGACAGGCTTCTCAGCGACCGCGCATTCATAATTCATAATTCACAATTACAAAACTACCGCACCACCGTAACCGTTCCGGTAAAGAACTGTGTTTCTCCGAAAACGTTGACCACACGCAGGGTGAAGGCATACACTCCGTCCGGCACTTGAAGACCATTACTGCTGCCATCCCATGCCTCGTCTGAGCGGCTGTGGAACAGCAGTTCGCCCCAGCGGCTATATACCTTGAAGTCTAATTCAGAGAACTCGCGCACAATGGGTTTGAACGTGTCATTCAAGCCGTCTCCGTTGGGAGAGAAAGCACTTGGGAAGAATACGCGGTAGTTCGTTTTGATATAAAGTCGCGAGTCTGACGTGTCGCGGCAGCCGTGGCTGCTCACGGCAATCAGCCGTACGCTGTGATAGCCCGAATCGGTATAAGTTACAATCGGGTTCTCATCCGTGAACGTGCCAAAGGGTGCTATGTCCCATTGATATGACACCGCTCCCGTGCTGCGGTTCTGAAAACTCACCAAGGGATTGTCCATGTCCGGTTCTTCGGGTTGATAGCCGAAGTCCGCAAAGGGTTTGGGATAGATGTCTATGGCTTGTCCGCTCACTTGGGCTTGGCAGCCACCTGCGGTGATGAGCGTGAGCAAGGGAATGAAGTGTCCTGCGTGGGGATATGTGTAATGCAGCGTAGGTGGAATTTCAAACGTGTGGGTGGAGTCTCCGTTGCCAAAGCTGAGTGTGAAACCATATTTGTCAGGGTAATTGGTTTGTAATGTAAAATCTACAGGAAGCGGCTCGCAGCCTTCGCTTGGAGTATTTTCTAAGGTCAGCAATTCAGGAACTCTATCCACTTTTATTTCGGCAGTTGTATTTTCGCTTGAACAGTTATCAGAAAGTGTTGCGCTAAACTTATCAAAGCCTTCTGGAGAAACAGTTTGCGTTAGTCCGTTTCCAAGTGGATTTCCGTTTTTGTCAAACCAATTTATTGAATAAAAATTTGGATTTCCGCCTTTTGGATTTGCGGTTAAAATTGCATTTGGGTCAGCGCAAATTGTTGAACTTGAAAGTGTTAAACTGAGTTCAGGTCGGATGATTATTTTCCTCGAAAAAGTATCATTCGGAGAGCTGCAATTATCTCTTAAAACTAAAAAGATTTCTCGGGTGTTGAATTGTGAATATTGGCTTTCTGAAATAAGTGATTTGCTATTCAAATCAAGTGTATCAGCATTTTTTAGCACTTCCATAGTTCCGTCATCTTTTTTGTGAAGCCAAGTAAATTGATATTGTTTTGAAATCCCGCCAGAGCCTTGTGCTGTCAAGGAAATTTCCTCGCCTAAGCAGATCGTATCCGGTGCTGAAAACTCAGCTTTGAGTTCCGGAAGTGTATGCAAATTGATTGTTTGGGTGTCAGCCAAAACGGAGCAATTGTCTTTTAAAATCAAGATCAGAACTGCATCCGGATTTTTAAAGTCTTTGGAGTTGATTTCAACTGAATCTCCTTTTGAAATTTCCTCATCGTCTAAAAGCCAAGTAAATTCATAATCTTCCTCCACTTCGCCAGTTCCGTATGCAAAGAATTTCAATTCACTGCCAGAGCAAACAGATGTGTCGTTTGCGCTTTTTTGAGCAAAATTTAAAATCTGTGCTTTAAGTGGTTCTCTTATTATTACTTCAAATGAAACACTGTCTCCTTTTGCCATGCAACCGTCTTGAAGAGTAAGGGTTACAAGGAGTTTTCTCAATAATTCGGAGGGCTCGTAATCAGTTAAACTATCCGAATTTCCCTCAGGCAAATGCTGAAACAAGTTCAGCATTACGTTGTTGTCGGGGTTGAAGATTTTCCAGTTCCATTGGTAGTTTTGTTCTGTTCCGCCTTTTCCATTTGCAGTGAAGTTGAGGTGTGCTCCAAAACATGCTTCGACTCCGCTCAGCATCCCGTTAGTCCCAGTTAGCAAGGTGCTGCCGGAATACAATTCGTTGATTTCCAAAGGATGAAGCGGTGAAATAACGAATTTCTGTGTGTCACATTCAGGGCTGCAAATGTCTTCAACTATAAACCAAAATCTCTGACTATCTTGGTTGTTGAAAATCGGTTTAATTATTGTTTTTGTCTCAGAAACATTGCCACTATCTTGGCTTAAAATATTGCCTTTTTCATCAATCCATTTCCACCTAAAACCCTTGCCACTACCATCAGAAATCTGTGCTGTAATTTCAGCAGAAGTGCTTGGACAGACTGCCGTATCTCGAGGAAATACAATAGCTTTAGGAACTCTGCGGTCAATTTTTAGTTCTATAAAACTACTGTCAATATATGGAAGACATTCATCTTTTGTTACAAAAGCAAATTTCCGAGAATCAAAAATACTTTTATCAAGCTGAACGCCAATTGTGTCAGCAAATTTCCCTTTTCCAGAATCCAGAAAAACAGGGAGATTTTGCTCGTCAATTTCAAACCATTCCCAGCTATAAGTTGCACTATCGCCACCAGAAATATTTCCAAATAGCTCAACTAAACTGCCGTCACACTGTAAGCTATCCAAAGTCGAAATTTTGCCTTTTGCTCGACTTGGATGAAGGATTATCGTATAAAAAGCGGTGTCTTCTTTTATCGAACAACCGTCATTTAAGACCAAAGCAATATTCCTTGTCGAGGTGTTGTGGGTGTAGTAAACTGTGTCAACAAAAGCGAAAGAATCACTCTTGATTTCACGCCAAATATTTGCTCTTGGAATATTATACCAAGTCCAGTTATAACCGGCACTGTCACCATCTTGAAAGGATGCATCAAGCGCAAAATTTTCGTTTAGGCAAGAGTAAAAAGTATCTGCATTTGAGACGATTTTAGGGTTGTTTCTGATAAAAATCCTTTTGAAAGCGGTATCAGGTTCTCCGCAACCAGAAGTGTCTGAAATTACAATCTTGAAAATGGTATCTTTCATTGCAAGAATTGTCGGAGTTCTTGAAGTGGAATCGTCCATTAAATACTTGGGCGACCACTCCCAAACAGTTCCGCCATAAGTGTGCAACTGGAAACTATCTCCCAAACAAACGGTTTCTGGAGGACCGGGGTCAGCTTTATCCATGGAATAAATTAACAATCGCAAGCTGTCTCTTTTATAAAAACTCTGAACAGGCGGACTGGTGCTGATTACACGGATTCTATAATTTGCTGAACTGGAAACTCGGAATAATGGCAACGCACCCCGAATGGTACTATCTTCAGTTGCTTGTAGGCGACCGAGTTCCCTGACTTTACTTGTATCATCAAAGTTTCCATTTTCATCACTTAGTTGAGCTATGAACCAATTGTCGGGATTGTACCTTCCCATTTTTGTATATGGAATGTCCATGCTGTCGCCTGCACAATAGGGTCCTGCCGAAACCTCTCCACGAGTGATGGAGTAGTCGGTGATTTTGGCTATAAAAGATTCTGCAATACCTTTATTTAAAAGTGAGTCATTAAATAATCTGATTTTATTAAAGAATATTCCAGCTACATAAAAATTTCCCTTTTTATCAGAAGCTATACTCGAAACTTGAATGCTCACGCCAAAACCACCATCAGTAAAACCCCATAAAACATTCCCTTTAGTATCAAATTTAAGAATACATAGGTCAAAGGCAGTAGAGCGATATACAAGAGGTATTCCTTTGATATTAACCGTGCCACCTTGCAAATTTCCTCCAATGTAAAATGTTCCATCCCCCCCGTCTTCAACACCACCTCCTGGTGAGAATACTGATGGAGAAGTTGCCGTAGTATGAGCGTGCCATTTTAATTTGTTGTTTTGGTTAAACACGATTGAAGTAGGATAATTATAGTTGTCTGTTAGTATGACTGAATCATTAAAGAGTAAACTGTCCATTGCATTAAAAGCCCATGCAATATTTGCCAGACTTGCACCTGAGTCCAATAAAGTAAATCTGTTGTAGGTAATATTCGTATTATTGACCACATAATTTTTACTTAACAATAAACCATTGCTATCAATATTGCAAATGTAAATTCCACTAAAAACCGTGTCGTTACCGATGATACTTTTATTTTCAACGCTTCCATTAAAATAAATGCTGTTGTGATTAAGAACTCCAATGTCGGAATAATTGCTAACATTAAGACCATCAAAAGTATTTGCATATAGAAAAGCCCCTGATGTATCGTAACACGATAGTATAGCACCTTTTGAAACAGTAAAAGTATCTACTGCGTCTTCAAAACTGACATTACAGTTATCTGTATCATAATAGCTTGTAAAGTATAACCTGTCTGAAAATATTTTTATCCCACGTGTCCAATACACATCCATATCAGTTCTGCCAAATTCTCTTTTCCAGATTAATGTGCCGTTAGGAGAATATTTTAAGATTGCATGCCTATAATTAGCACCACTTGAAACTAAACTTATTGAAGGCGACAACGGAATGGGTCCTCCAAAATATTGAACCAAGATATATATATTGTTGTTATTGTCAGTATTCACTCGTAGAGGTTTTATCGTACTACTTGCAGGCACATTAGTACTGATTAGCCATAACAGGGAATCTTTGGGGTTGTATTTCATTAATATGAGGTTGTCTTGTCCTGCATTATTTAAAACCGAAAATCCCCTGTAAGTGAAAGCAACAGAAGAAGATGTTGCCATTATTATATCTCCATTGCTGTCACATGTGATATAGGGAATACTGCTTTTGTTTCCTCCCAAACCGTTAATCCACTCCGTTTCTTGTGCGGAACCAGAAAGAATAGAAATGAAAAGTGATAATATAGAAAGGAGTTTTTTCAAAACTTCAGCAGAAACAGGTTGAATACTTTAGCTCATACAGCCTTTGGTAAGGGTATTGTCTTGTAAACCGCACTTACTCTTTGATATTGTAATAATTGTTTCATATCAGTATTGGGTTAAGTGAACTTCAAAGTTAATAATATTTTTTTAATAATAACTAATCATCCTGTTTCTGTTACAAGTGGGAGTGGGATAGGGTCAAAAGGAGCATCTCCGAGCATCAACACTGACTGCTCCAATCCAGCTCGCCATGCTCCTAACACGAAGAATAAAACAATGACTTTTGTCAAAACATAAATTGTCAAGAGTGTTCTCTATGCCATCTCTACATTCAGGTTGCGAACGATTAACGCTCTATTGTTTAGTAAAGAAATTTACACCCTAAGACAGAATTACCATGTTCAATTTGTTCATCAGTATCAAACATATAATGACTCCACCCACGATCATTCTGTACCATCCAAACCACACAAAACCTTTGCGTGTGAGAAATGAGATAAATCCTTTTATGGCAATCAAGCCGACAAGAAAAGATACAATATTGCCAATCAGCAACACATTCATTTCTTGCGTACTTAGACTGAAACCGACTTTAGTAAGATAGGATAGCAATTTATATCCCGTAGCTGCCAAAAGAGTGGGTACTGCCAAGAAAAATGAAAACTCAGCCGCGTTTTTTCTGTTCAATTTTGCAACTAATCCGCCTACGATTGTAGTGGCAGAGCGACTTGTGCCGGGAATCATGGATAACACCTGAAAAAGACCTACGGTCAATGATTTCTTATATGTAACTTGCTGATTTTGATTATTTTCATTCTCCTTGAACCAGCGATCCACAAATAGCAAGAAAATTCCGCCTACAAGCAAGGTAATACCTACAGTCAGAGGACTTTCCAATAGTTTATCAATTACATCATCAAAGAGCAATCCGCACACGGCAGCGGGTATGAAAGCAATGAGCAGATTGAGATAGAAATGAAAAGATTGAAAGAATTTTTTCCAATAGAGTACCAAAACAGAGAGAATAGCACCGGGTTGCACAGCAATGGTAAATAATTTGACAAAATCTGTTGGTTCTATTCCCAACAGTGCTGTGCCTATTATGAGATGCCCGGTAGATGAAACAGGCAGATACTCTGTTAGACCTTCTATGATGGCCAGAATAATTGCCTCAAGATAATTCATTTGTAAGACGAGGTTTATTCCTCAGACTCAGACTTGTCTTCGGGTGATTTGGCAATTACCGAATAAATTGCAAGTCCAAACCCCAGCATAACAACAATAGGGGCGATGGTTAACTGTCTGCTTTTTACGTCCACAACATCACCATCATTGCCGGTCATAAGTAAAAAACCAATGATGACAATAACCGCACTTACGATTAATAAAAGATAGTTTTTTTTGCCAAAAACCATGGGTTCCATAGTTTTGGATGTTTGAGATTTAGCCAATGTAGTTTTTTTTTCTTTAGCCATTTTGGGTATCTGTTAGTATAGTTTATTGATATCTAATCTTAAATATTTTCTGCAAGCAAAATAAGTTGCGGGCAAAATAATGATAATTGAAATTAAAATCAAAGCACTTGCAATAATTGCATAAGGAATTGGATCTTTGAACTGAATCAGACCGGTAAAAGTCTTGTTAATCCAAAACAAAACACCTGCATTCAGAACAATGGCAAGCAGCGCACCCGCAAGCCCTTGCAGCAGGTACATCCTGAGAAAAGGTTTGATGATAAACCCATCCGTTGCACCCACAAATTGCATGCTTTTGATAAGAAATCTACGGGCAAAAATATTAAGCCTGATAGTGTTATTAATGACAAACAATGCTGCAAAAAGAAATACGGCTAAAATAATCAACAACACAACTTCTACAGTTTTGAGATTATCATTCACCAAGGACAAAATATTCTCGGGGTAACTGACACTCTCTACAATCTTGTTTTTCTTAATGTTAGAGACCAATTGATTTATTTGCGATTCATTGGTATAATCCGAATGAAGTGTGATAAAAATGGCATGCGGTAAAGGGTTGTAACCAAGGCTTTCGATAAAATTAATGCCTTGCTCCTCCATCTCTTTTTGGGCAGCTTCCTCTTTGCTGACAAATTTGGCACTTTTAATCTCTTTCATCTCTTTGAACTGCATACTCAAATTAATCCCGTCTTTATCTTCAGTGCCATCTTGCAAATAAATACGAATCTCAAAATTTTCTCTGATATATGCGTCCATTTGGTGAGAAAATTGGTAAATCAACCCCAACAATCCGGTAAGAAAAAGAACAATGCCTATGCTCATTACCGTAGGAAAAAAGGAAGTGCGTTTGCGATATTTCTTTTCTTGTGCCAATGTGCGGGCAAAATAATGGAATAATCAGGCAAAGACAAAAAGTTTTTTATCACAAAAAGTCGTTTACAAATTACAAATTCATGACATTTCTCTTCAAATACAATCTGATATTTGCCAGCAATTTTAACTCTCGATATATGTACAAAAGATAGCTAACACCATTGAGTTATTGTCCAAATCAGCAAAAGGACAATATCATTTCATAGAGAACAACATTGTTAAAAACTTGATTAAAAAAAAACTGAGCAAAAGTATTTTTTCATAGATTTTTGCAACCTAATTTTCTTTCACACATGGCAAAAACAAATCTAAGCCCTGACCACTCGTCAGATCCTAAAACAAACACGCAGAGTATCAATTTCAATCAGATTTCTTCGTATTTTGGGATGAATGTTTTTGCCGGTAAGAATGCAAAAAAATATCTATCAGCACAAGTAATCAAAGAACTCGAAAAAGTGGCACTTAGCGGAGAACACCTTTCGCGCAAGATGGCCGATGAGATTGCCGAAGGCATGAAAAAGTGGGCTATTAATAAAGGTGTAACCCACTACACACACTGGTTTCAGCCGCTCAGAGGCACAACTGCCGAGAAACACGATGCTTTTTTTGAACCCACCGGCATTGATTCCGGAATGGAGGTTTTTTCAGGCAAGTCACTTGTGCAACAGGAACCGGATGCATCCAGTTTTCCAAACGGAGGTATGCGTAACACCTTTGAAGCCAGAGGATATTCGGCTTGGGACCCCTCCTCTCCGGCATTTATTTTAGAAAAAGCATCCGGCAAAACACTCTGTATTCCAACCGTGTTTGTGTCATATACAGGACAAGCGTTAGACTATAAAACACCCATGTTGCGTTCTGCAAAATTTGTGCAAGACACTGCAACAGAAGTTTGCGCTCTATTTGATAAAAAAGTCAAACACACCAACGTGTCGCTTGGAATTGAGCAGGAGTATTTCGTGGTTGACTATAAGTTGTACCGCAAACGCCAAGACTTGATGCTTGCCGGAAGAACACTGTTGGGGCATGCGCCTGCTAAGGGGCAACAACTGGAAGACCATTATTTTGGAAGCATTCCTGAAAGGGTTTTTGAGTTTATGACTGCTTTGGAAAAAGAAGCATTAAAGCTCGGAATTCCGCTCAAAACCAGGCATAACGAAGTAGCACCCTGCCAATATGAATGTGCCCCTATGTTTGAAACAATCAACCTTGCGATTGACCACAATTCATTGTTGATGGATTTGATGGAATCAATCAGTGAAAAATTTAATTTGAAGGTTTTGCTTCACGAAAAACCTTTCAAAGGAGTCAATGGCAGCGGCAAACACAATAACTGGTCTATCATCACAGATACCGGTGTGAATCTGTTTTCACCCGGAAAAACACCGATTGAGAATCTGCAATTCTTGACTTTTTTTATCAATACCATTAAGGCTATATACGATCATGGCGCACTGTTGAGAGCAAGTATAGGTACTGCCAGCAACGACCACCGACTGGGTGCAAACGAAGCCCCTCCTGCGATTATGTCAGTGTTTATTGGTAGTTTCCTAAGCGAAATTTTAAATGATTTCGAAAAAGAGAAATCAAACAAATCCAAAGGAGGAACTGACGAGAAGACCTTGAATATTCCTCATATTCCACCTATTTTGCAGGACAATACAGACCGCAACAGAACATCACCTTTTGCTTTTACCGGCAATAAATTTGAGTTGCGTGCCGTAGGTTCCTCCGACAACTGTGCTTCTTCTATGTCTGTACTCAACACGATTGTAGGAAATCAACTAAAAGAATTTTTAAAAGATGTGGAAGCACTTAAGAAAAAGGGCAACTCTAAAGAAAGGGCAATCCAACAGGTATTGAGAAGTTACATCAAGAAATCATCCAAAGTGATTTTTGAAGGAAACGGCTACAGTAAAGAATGGGAACAAGAAGCTAAAAAACGAGGTTTGGAAAATATCAAAACCACGCCTCACTCTCTTGCTACTTATTTGAAACCGCAATCAAAAAAGATTTTTATTGACAACGGAATTTTATCCGAAGAGGAGATAGAAGCACGCACAGATATACGCTACGAAAGCTATGCACTCAAACTCCAAATAGAAGGCAGGGTGTTGGCTGACATGGTAAAAACCAACATTATTCCTCCGGCTATTGAGTTCCATACACGCGTTTTAGAAAATCTAAAACTACAAAAAGAGTTAGGAATCAAACCGGAATTATATGCCGCTACACTTGATCTTGCAGGCAAAATAGGCTTTTATATTCAGCAGGTTCAACATTTTACAAAACTCATGGTAGATGAAAGAAAAAGAGCGAATCTGATAGAATCTCATGCTGAAAAAGCTTTGGCTTATTGCGAAAAAGTACTGCCGCTTTTTGATGAAATCCGCTATCAGGCAGATAAGTTGGAAAGACTGATTGATGACAGTTTGTGGCAGATTCCCAAATACAGAGAATTATTGTCTATAAAGTAAAAAGCGATTATGGGCAAAGAAACGATAGTATTGGGCGGGGGCTGCTTTTGGTGTACCGAATCTGTTTTTAGTCAAATCCAAGGAGTAACAAAAGTAGAGTCAGGGTATTCCGGAGGACATATCAAAAACCCAAGTTACAAAGAGGTTTGCACCGGAATGACAGGACATGTAGAGGTGATTAAAGTTTGGTTTGAACCTGAAGTGGTGTCGCTACATACGCTCTTATCCATATTTTTTACCACACACAACCCTACTACCCTTAACCGACAAGGAAATGATATAGGGACACAATACCGAAGTGTTATTTTTTATGCAGATCATACCCAGCAAGAAATAGCCGAGAAAGTAATGAAAGAGATTGACTCACAAAACATTTATGACAAGCCTATTATTACCGAAATCTCTCCACTGATTAACTTCTATCGAGCCGAACAATACCATCATAACTATTTTGCAAATAATCCTGACGAGCCTTATTGTGAAGCTGTTATCAGCCCAAAAATCGCCAAGTTCAGAGCACATTACAAACATTTACTTAAAGGCTGAGCCCTATTCAACTTTTATACATAAAACACATTGTTGATGGGTGCCAAAACATTCAATCTAAAAAAAGTTTAGCTTTGCAAAGCATAGAAAATAAGACTTCTGATGGCATATTCATCCAAAACCATTGAACAAGCAGTAGAGTATTTTTCCAAATTCCCCGGAGTGGGCAGCAAAAGTGCTTTACGCATGGTTTTGTATTTGGCAAAAAGACCTGAAAACGAAGTGATTAGACTGGCAGAAGCAATAAAAGCCATCAAGACTCAACTAAAACTCTGTACAGAATGTGGTAATCTTTCGGACACAGACGTATGTAGCATTTGTGCTTCTCCGATTCGCAACAAACAAATGATTTGTGTAGTAGAAGATTTTAAAGATGTAATGGCAGTTGAAAATACCGTTCAATTCAAAGGTTTGTATCATGTATTGGGAGGATTGATTTCGCCCATCGATGGCATTGGACCCGAAGAACTGAATGTTTCTAAACTTTTTGAGCGAATCCAAACCAACCAAGTTACAGAAGTTGTTTTTGCATTGAGTGCTAACATGGAAGGCGATACAACCACTTATTATTTGAGCAAAAAACTCAAGGAAATTGCAGTAAATGTCAGTGTAATATCCAGAGGGATTTCTGTGGGTTCCGACCTTGAGTTTACTGATGAAATCACATTGGGACGCTCGATCATCAACAGAGTTCCTTACGAAATATAACAATCTCTGATGAGCGACCTGAGTATAATCATAGTCAGCTACAATGTACGCAGGTTTCTGGAACAGGCAATACTTGCTGTACAACGTTCTACGGGTAATTTGAAATTTGAAATTATTGTAGTGGACAACGCTTCGTCAGATGACAGTTGCAAGGTTGTCAGAGAAAAATACCCCTCAGTACACCTCATTGAGAACAAAAAAAATCTTGGTTTTTCAGGAGCCAACAATCAAGGAATTAAAATAAGTACGGGCAAATATGTGCTATTACTCAATCCGGATACTGTTGTTGCCGAGGACACACTGAACAAATGTTTTGACTTTATGGAGCACACCTACGACTGTGGTGCTTTGGGGGTGAGAATGATTGATGGAGGCGGTAAATTTTTGCCCGAAAGCAAAAGAGGACTTCCTACTCCAACAACATCTTTTTATAAAATCTTCGGATTAGCTTCATTATTTCCAAAATCCAAAAAGTTCGGCTCCTACCACCTCAAATACCTAAATGAGTTTGAGACAAACTCAGTGGATGTGCTATCCGGTGCATTTATGTTAATGCGAAAAGAGGCTTTGGACAAATCCGGTTTGTTAGATGAAACATTCTTTATGTATGGCGAAGATATTGATTTGAGCTACCGTATCACGCAGTCCGGGTACAAAAACTACTATTTCCCCGAAACCTCAATCATACATTACAAAGGCGAGAGCACAAAGAAAAACAGTCTTCACTATGTCCAAGTGTTCTATCAAGCTATGATCATCTTTGCAGAAAAGCACTTTGGGATTAAATCAGGGAAAATGCTGGGAAAAATGATTTACCTGGCAGTATATCTTCGTGCATTTGCAGCATTAATCAAACGATTTGCGACAAAAAGCCTCCCTGTTTTAATTGAATTTATACTCTTGTATTTATCTTACTTTGGTGTCACAAGATATTGGGAGGAATATAACAAATGGGTCGAAGGAGGCGCATATCCTAAGGAATATTTTGTTTATCACCTCACGTCCTATTCATTGATTTTGATAATAGGATTAATGTTAGGCGGGGCTTATCGCAGATATTTTTCGGGAAATAATCTCTGGCGTGGTTTTTTTATTGCCTCTGCAATATTGGTCATTTTTTATGCGTTTTTGCCCGAAACCCTGCGTTACTCAAGAGCCATATTACTTTTGGGAGCATTCTTAGGTTTGAGCATTTTAGCCATTTATCGTTCGATTCTGAATTTTATCAAAACCCGCTCATTCTCTTTGGGAAGCCATAGAGAGAAAAGAGTTCTTGTAGTTGGGAGTCCTAAATCTATTGACAAAGTACGGAAAATCTTAGTCTCTACAGGCATCACAACAGAGGTAATCACTATGATTGTGTCAGATATGGAGCAAACCAAAACTGATTTAATGCCTTATCTTGATTTTTATAAAATTGATGAAATAGTCCTTTGTACCGAAGACCTGAGCAATAAAACAATTATTGAGATATTAGAACACCCGAATCTAACCAGAATCTCGGTTAAAGTCCTGCCTCCGGGTCTGGACTTTATAGTGGGCAGCAACCACAAAAACAAATCCGGCAATTTTTACTCAACAGATAAGGACTATAAAATAGCCACTCCAAGCGCTGTCTTAAACAAACGCATATTTGACATTATCAGTTCGGTTATTTTACTGCCCTTTATGCTATTGTTCTTATTTCGAAGAAAAGGAATTTGGGGCGCATGGACAAGTGTTATAACAGGCAAAAAGACTTGGATTGGATACAATGTTGCTGTAATGGAAAATTCACTTCCACAAATCAAAGAAAGTGTTTTTGAACTAAAAGATTATGTCGAACTGTATTCAAAAGAAAATGATTTGTTTCTCAAAGAAAGCAACATTTATTACGCCCAACAATATAACTGGAAAATGGACCTTGATTTTTTAGGCAAATGCTTACTAATCAAGCACTAACATATTTTTTTAAAATTTTTCTCTTTAAAATTATCTTTTTTCGGATTTATTATAATACCTTAGCCCTCAATTAAAAATAATCCTGACTATGAAAAAAATTACTACACTATTCATGATGCTTGCACTCGGCTTTATGAGCGCTCAGGCACAGACAGTATTACTTTCTGAGGATTTTTCAGTATCCTCAGATACCACTCCTCCGGTTGGCTGGAAGAATGTTCAATACTACACTTCGAGTGCATTAACAGACTATTGGCACTTTGACAATCCCGGAAGTCGCACTCCTTCAGGAGGATTTTCAGGCAAATTTGCAATTTATGACAGCGACAATTACTCTAATAATGGCGCATTAGAGGACATCGGACTTGAATCTCCGGTTTTCTCTACAATTGGATATGATTCCTTGTTCATTAGTTTTGATTTGTCAACCCAACCGGCTTTAAGCAATAGAACATCTATATTTATTGATGTTTTTGACGGAAACTATTGGAAAACTGCAAAAGTTTATATTGATACAGCAACCACAGGACAAAGAGACACATTTGACATCTCTGCATTGGGCAGAAATAATTGCAAAACCAAAATCAGATTCCGATTTTATTGCCAAAGTGGTGGTTGGTTTGCAGTTGATAACGTAGAAGTTTATTCTCCTAAATCAGCCGTAGCCACCAACGTGCAATTAGTATCTATGACAAGACCTTTGTCAACAGGATGCGCAGATCCTTTTGCACAAATTAATTTGCGCATCAAAAATGCCGGTACGACACCCGCCTCCAATATTCCATTTTATGCAGACATCAATGACGGGAATTATACTCAGCATTACAGCTATACACTGACTTCAACCTTGTCACAATGCGCAGACACTGTAGTCATTCTACCAGACACAATCAAAATTGCTTATGACTCAACTTTCACTTTTGTCATTTATTCTGACTTATCAGGAGATTTAGTTAAATTGAATTCTGATACTGTTTATGTCAATAACTTCAAAAATCTACCCTCCCCACTCTTCTACCCCGATGTAGATTCTTCGTTTTGCGGACATCTGCCCATGATAGATTCTATTCCTATTTCAGGCAAACAAACTGCAAAATGGTATAAGAGTCTGAGTGATACACTACCAATTTATGTGGGACCCAAGGTTAATTTTGGCGTATTAGCCAATGACACCACGTTGTTTTTAGAAACCGGTTTCAAAGAGGATTTTCAGTACCCAACAAATAGTTCCTCTCCTCTTCCATCAAGTGCCGCCTTCGCTCCCCCTACCATTTCCGGCAGCTATATTGATATTACTGCAAAAACAGATATTTATGTAGATTCTCTTGAAGTTGTGGTTAGAACAGATTGTAAGTGGAGATATGAAGTATACACTACGCCCGGCTCATATGTACCTCAAATCCAGAATTTTGGAGCATGGTCGTTAGCATATAAAGGAAAGGACTCAGTCTATGCTTCCAACAGAAATAAGATATATGTAGGAGGGGTAAAAATAAAACGAGGAGAAACCATTGGATTTCACATATTTGACGGTGGTGATTCTGCCACTAACAACGGGGTGGGATTATCTGTAGGTGGAGGAACTCCAATCATTTATGACAACCCTCAAATCAAAACTTATGCAAGTCATTACACCCAACAATCGGCAGGCAGCCCCGGAACCGTCATTCAAGTTCTGTCCGGTTACGGATACCACACCAATATCTATTACAGAATAGAATGTCCGGGTAGTTTTAGCGAACGAACATACCGCAAACCTGTTGACCTCCCTGAGACTAAAATTCAGTCTATTGCACCCTTTGACGGAAAAGCAGGGCAACACAGAGATACAATCATGAGCAGAAAACCCATGATTTATGAAATGCAAGCGCCCCTTGGATATTCAAACAGTGATTTTGGAACCAAATGGACCGTTTCGTCTTTAGACTTTACAACCATGAATGGAACACTTGTACCTGCTGCACACTATAGTATCACTAACAATCCGCCATCTTCAGGCAATAATTTAAGACTGACATATACGCCAACTGAAGATTGGGTTGATTCTATAGTGAATATTAGTGTAGGTGTTAAGAACTTGGCTATTTATCCTTATTGTGACACGGTAATCAACCGCCAAATACTTATTACAGCAAGACCTGTAATTGACATTTCTTTTACAGCTGCTTGTCAAAACAACCAAACTGTATTTAAGAATCTATCTAATATCTCTCACGGAACGGTTAACTATTATTGGGACTTTGGCAATGGTGAAAGTTCAATTTTAACAAACCCGACAGTAGTGTATAAAGGTTTTGGAAACTATACTGTAAAACTCACGCTCACCAACAATTACAATCTCAAAATTGATACAAGTTTTACAGTTAATATCAAGGAGAAGCCGGATGTTAAATTCACATACGACAATAATCTCTGTGCAGGACTTGATGTACACACCAAAAACAACTCTACTTATACTTCAGGTACTGTAACATATACTTGGAAATATGGCGATGGAAGAAGCTTCAGCACAAAAGAGCCAATAATCAAGTACAATAAAGGCGGTGTCTATGCTTTAAGACTGATTGCTGACGGGGACAACGGATGTACTGACTCATTTACACAACTTGCTAATATTTATTATTCTCCTAAGGCTGATTTTCAAGAAAGTTCAGGTATTTTATGTCAAGGGGCATTGGTAAATTTTGACAACACAACCATCCTTGATTCAGGTTCTTTCTTCTCGAATTGGAAATTTGGAAATTTGGGAACTTCTACTACTAAAAGCCCACAATATCCATTTGCAAACAGTGGCACTTATAATATTAATTTATTAGTCTATACCTCTGCAGGTTGCAAAGACTCAATTAAAAAGAGCATTACTATTTATGAAGCACCTTCGGTTGACTTTACAATTACAGGGGCATGTACCGACAAAGCAATTTATTTGACAAATAATTCCACCATCGGCAGTGGTTCTATCCAATCCTATACATGGGATTTGAATTTCGAAACCCAGTCTTTTACAAAGGATGCAAACTATACCGCTACAACACCCGGATTGAAGACATTTTTATTAACCGTCATAACAGATAAGGGTTGTGAAAGTTCACTCAGCAAGAACTTGACAGTTAATCAAACCGCCAAAGCTGAATTTACTGCTGAAAATAAGGGCTGTGCCGGCACCTTGATGTCTTTCAACAATACTTCTAAATTAGTACCCGGTACAATTAATTACAAATGGAGGTTTGGCGATGGAGACTCTATGAACACTAAGAATGCCAATCACTCCTACTCTAATTCAACCGGACAGAATTTTAATATCATGTTGATTACAAATGTCAATGGCAACTGTCCTGATACTGCTTCAAAGCAGATTTTTATTGGCGAGATGGCAATTTGCAGCTTCTCTATAGAGGATGATTATTTGCCTGGACATAGAACTTATAAATATGTCCCTGCACGTAATGATTACTCAACCTATAATTGGAACTTTGGAGACGGTTCGACATCCACCGAGCAAAGCCCAATTCACCAATTCAGTGAAGATGGCAATTATTTAGTTGAACTGCATGCTATCAATGCTGACGGTTGTGAATGTACTTTAACTCAAAATAAATCTGTTGTAAACTTAGGAGTATCTCAAACCTCAGATAAATCATTTATCAAAACTTATCCAAATCCAACTACTGATATAATCAACATAGAATATAATGTCCCAGAAGGAATCACGGCTCTTTATATTATTGACTATACCGGCAAACAAGTGCAAAAAGTCGTGTTTGGCAAGAATAATACTATAGGCGACATTGCCATCAATGTTTCTGGACTTGCAAGTGGTGTTTATTTCATTAAAGCCGAAACAGAAAATAAAACTATGATTTCAAGATTTGTAATTAGCAAATAATCTAAATCTGTTATTCTTACATCTAAAAAGGGTTCTGCATTCAGTAGAGCCCTTTTTGGTTTATATCTATTTTGAAAAAAACTCGCTATCTTTGCAGCAGTGTTTAGAAAGATATTTGCCATATTACTCACTTTCTTTGTAATTGGAAGCGTACCCGGCTTTACTCTTTTTGTACATTATTGTCATGGTGCAGCCTCCGACATCTCATTGTGGGACGACAGCCAATCATGTAAAATGAACACAGAGATCCAGAAAACGGAAGCCAACAAGTCTTGTTGCAAAAAGGAAATCGTAAAGAGCTGTTGTGAGTCTTCTTCACAACATAAACACTCTCAAAATTGTGTCATATCGCAGTCTGATTGTTGTCAAACTCAAATTGTGAAAGCGCATAATGTTGACATGCTTTCTTTTAGACCTGATAGCAAAATCCAACAAGTGAGCGTTGAGTATGTAATTAACCTTCCATTGTTGATATCATCAACAGTTTGCAAGGAAAACACTTCAAACCATAACATCTTATCTTTAATCAATCCGCTCACATTATCGGGACGGAATATTTGTATTAAAGATTGCCATTACCTCATTTGATTTTTTTATTTTTTGATTTGTGCGCTTGGATTAAACTGAGCGACAGAAGGAGTGCGTTATTTTATACTTTTTAGCCAACTCTCTTGCGTAATCACTGCAAAAGTATTTTACCTAATCTAAAAAAAATAAAAAATGAAAAATCTAATTTTAAAACCCATATTTATGGTGATTGCAGGCTTGACATTCATGTCTGTGATGAGCTTTACCGACAACAATACAGCAAATAAATCTAAAAAATTTGTAACAGAAACTTTCAAAGTGGACGGATGTTGTGGCGAATGTAAGGAAAGAATTGAACAAGCTCTTGATATCAAAGGAATACGATATGCAAGCTGGGAAGTATCTACACATATCCTCACTGTTACTTATAATACAAAGAAAATCACCATTCAGGAAATTCACAACACTATTGCAGGAGTAGGACACGACACAGATTTGGTCAAAGCTCCGGACAATATCTACAATGCACTCCCTGATTGTTGCCAATATAGAGGAGGTCACTCATGCAATCACTAAAGATATATGCCCTCTTAGTCATCACGTTCCTTTCGTGCAGAGTCTATGGACAAGAGCTACACGGAGTTGTCAGAAGCAAAACGGAACCACTTGAAGAAGCCTATATCTATTGGAAAGGCTTTGTATTAACCAATACCAAGTCGGATTCGGTAGGTCATTTCACTATAGCAACTATACCCGAACAGGACACTCTATTTGTTACAATGGTGGGATTTGAACCGGCAGAAATAGTGATAGCAAAAGGGCAAACGCATGTAGATGTTGTATTATCACCTTCCACGGTGCTCAATACCGTCAATATTGGCGATGTAAAAGGTGCTAAAACACTTAACAAAAAAGATATCCGAAGTATAACTCGTTTTTCTGATAGAGAGTTTGCCAAAGCGGCTTGTTGTAACCTTTCAGAAAGTTTCGAAACCATTTCGGCAGTAGATGTTACAACATCCGATGCAGTAACGGGAATACGTCAGATTCAGATGATGGGATTTTCCGGAATTTATATTCAAACCCAGGTGGACAACATGCCTTTTGCTTCGGGTTTGATTGCCTCAAGCGGTCTGACCTATATTCCGGGGATTTTTGTAAAAGGAATGCAATTAGCCAAGGGAGTTGGGTCTGTTACCAATGGCTATGAAGGAATGACCGGCTCATTAAACATTGAACTTAGAAAACCTACTCACAAAGAGAGGCTAATCATTAACGGATATTTTAATCCTTTCAATCTGCGACCCGAAGGCAATGTGGTTTATTCGCAGCAAATAAGTAACAACTGGGCAACTACTGCCATGCTGCATGGTTCCGGGACTTATGCCAAATCAGATATCAACAAGGACGGATTTCAAGATTTTCCACTTCAAAAAAAACTGAATTTTAGCAATTCATGGATGTTCATGAAGAAAAATTGGGAGGGAAATATTGGTATTAAGTACTTCAATTATGATCAAAATTTGGGCGTAAATGATTTCATAAAAACCGGCAATATAGATTGGACGAGTGCTTCAAAAAATGAGCGTTTCGAGGCTGAAGCTATGCTTGGACATATTTTTGAAGATAAACATCATCCGAAAGATGAACATGCTAACGCACATGCCAATAATTCCATGGGATTCAGAGCCAATGTCCATTCTCAAAAGCTCGAAAATCATTTTGGAGAGCGTAACTATAAAGGAGATGAAAAGGCAATGAACCTGAAATGGGTTTTCCAAGGTTTGGCAGGAAATTCATTTCATCAATATATGATTGGAGCCACATTCTATGGCAACCAAACCGGAGAAAAATTTAAAGACAGCTTTTACGACTTAAATCTGAATAGAAAAGAACTCGTGTCGGGGGTGTTTTTTGAATGGACAGAATCAAGCATTAAAAATCTTGTTTTGGTTGGTGGTATTCGCTATGATTATCACAACTTTTTTGGTTCAATTTTCACTCCGCGCCTACATGGGAAATGGACAATTAACAAGAGAAATGAAGTCAGATTTGGAGCCGGCAGGGGGCAAAGAACATCTAATCCTTTTGCTGATTACCAAGGCATATTCAGTTCCGGAAGAAGAGTGATTTTACCCTTTAATGCGAGTAATGGGTTTTATGGATTGCAGCAAGAAGTTTCTTGGAATTCAGGATTTTCATACACTAAGGCATTTAAATTATTCTTCCGTCCTGCAACACTAATGCTTGACTACTACTTTACATGGTTTGATGAACAATTACAGGTGGACAGAGATTATGAAGCTTCGCAAATTCGATTCTACAATATCGCAGCATTGGGACTAAAATCTTACTCTCACTCTGCCAGTGTAGAGCTTGATTTTTCTCCTGCTAAGAGGTTTGATGTCCGTATGGCTTATCGCTTTATTGATTCGCGCAGCGGATACCTTGATGGAACTACACGTTTCAATCCATTGATTTCTCCACACAGAGCTTTTGTCAACATTGCTTATGAGACCCGTAAAGGATGGTCTTATGATGCAACAGTAAACTGGCAGAGTCAAAAGAGATTACCTCAAGGGAACAACCTACCTAATGAACTGAGCGACATGCCCTCATACAGCCCATCGTACACAAGTGTGATGGCACAAATAACAAAGAAATTCAGTAAACAGTTTGAAGCCTATATCGGTGCTGAGAACATGTTAAATATTGTACAAAAGGACTTGATTCGTTTGGCTTCCAACCCTGAGAGTCCATACTTTGACCCTACTTTGGTTTGGGGACCCTCTATGGGTATTACATGTTATTTAGGTTTCAGATACTATGTTTGGTAATAATCCGAAACAAGCCCTGTTGAAATTCTTCAGGACTTGTTTTTATTTCAACAGTTTTAAAAATAAGTCGTTAGTATTTATTGCCTGATTGTCAGCCCCTGAAAATACTCCGCAGCATATTGTAAACGACTGCCATACCAAGTAAACATCTCTCCATCCACAAAGATAATTTTTGCATTGGGAAAAATGGCTTCAAATTCTGCACGATGCTTTTCCTTGAAGGGATATGGTTCTGAAGAAAGCAACACAAACTCCGGATTTAGTTTTCTGAGTGATTCACTTTCTAAAGATGGGTATCTGTCCATATTGGCACAAACATTCTCAAACCCTGCACGCTGAAGCATGTCATTGATAAAGGTGCCTCCCCCAACAAGCATATAAGGATTACGCCATATCATATAAATGCAACTATGTCGAATTGAAATATTTAATTGTTCAAACCCTGCTTTGATTCTCTTGTTCAAGGCATGGGTTTCAGAAACTCTTTGACAAATCTGCCCAATAGTAGCAATCATTGTATAAGCATCTTCAAGTTTAGCGATATCGCTCACCCACACCGGACAATCCTTTGCCAATTCCTCAATTTCTTCTTTGATATTCTCTTCCTTATTGGCAATAATTAAATCAGGTTTTAAAGAGCGAATCTTAGGTATATTAAGCTTTTTAGGTCCTCCGACTTTGCAGGTGGTTTTGAATTTTGATTCGGGGTGAATACAGAAAATAGTTTGCCCCACAATCCTTTCTCCACAGCCAATATCGTAAAGCAATTCGGTCTGAGACGGCACCACAGAAACAATCCGCTGAGGCGGCACATTGATTTCGACTTTGCACCCTAACTGATCTGTGAAGACGGTCATGAGGCAAAAATACACAAAAACCTAAACGCTCTTTAGGGCTTAATTATTCAGGTATTGTGCGAGTGTTGTAAACAAATCTTCGCTATATCCATTCTGCCTAAACAGAATCTTACCCTGTGGGTCAACGAGAAGAATAGTTGGAAACGTTGTAACATCAAACACATTGATAGCCATTATATTCTTATGGGCAAGCATGATGGATGTATGGCTATACTTGTGCTTAAACTGATTCAATATCGCAGTATCTTTGGGATATTTATCATAGGGGTCAATGGTCAGATATCGAACTTTATGTGAATATTGCAACGCAAATGAATCCAATAATTGTGCTGCCTGATGACAGGGGACACATCGTGCAAACGAAAAATCAATCAGGCGATATAAGCTGTCTTCTGTGTTTAATACCCAAGGCTGTTTCTCATCATACGAAAACAAACTGATAGGAACCAATTCATCTAATGATTTTAAGTTAATAAGATTAGGATTTTGTTTTCTTTTTTCTGTTTCAGTTATATTCTTGTCAAAATATCCCTTGTAGGTCTGAAAAATAGAGTCAAACTCCTGATTTGTGATTTCCTGATGACTTCTCAGCACAAAATCATTATGTGAAATATTGGAGATACCAAAGAGGCTCAATGAGGCATAAGCCGCCTCTCCTTGTTGATTGAACCTGATTGCTATTTTGCGGGATGTGTCATAATACAAATCATCCGATTTCAGATAAATGGTTGTAGTGCTGTCAAAAAATTGAATTGCATGATTGTCAACCCAAAAAGGAAATCTATCAAATCTATTTGCCAAAAATTCTTTTATACTTAGCCAAGCAGAGTCGCTCGACACGTTCTCATTTACCGTATATTGTATTCCGTCTTTGAACAGAGCAAAAATTACTCGCCCGCCATTGCGCCATTCTATTATATATTCGCTCGTAGTGTCGTTTACATACTTTGCAAACATTTGCATTTTACACAAATTGGTGTCAGAGAAATTATGTGTATAGAGCGCCATGTCATACTCAACATGAAAGGTTTTGTGTTCAATATTGGATTTCAAATGATGATTCATTTTAGTTACCAATGTGTGATATACCCTCTCATGTGCACATGAGAACAAGCAAAGTGAAACAATGAAGAGAAGCACAACTCGCATTAATGACTTCAAAAATAGGAAAATTAAGTAATTTAATTTACCCTTCCGGCTCCAAACATAGTTTGCAGCACGAAGCAAACATCCCCTTTATTTAATATTCTCAACAGTGCACTTGTCAAATTTCAGGAGTAAAGTCAAATCCTGCATAATTCACAAAGTTGCAACTATTTGATTATGTGATATTTAAAAATAATGTTGAAAATTTGTGGTATAAAATGGAAGAAAGTGGTGAAATGTGGGAAAATCTGTTATACTTTTACACCCCGATTGGCATTAACAAGAAATGGCAAAGTTCATAGGAGAATTTGACTGCAAAATTGACAACAAAGGCAGAATAGCCCTGCCATCCAAGCTGCGTATGCAAATTCCGGCAGGCATGGAACAAACGATGGTCATCAACCGAGGATTTGAATGTTGCCTTGTTCTTTATGTCATGGAAGATTGGAACAAGGAATCCGAAAAGCTGAATATTCTCAACGAATTCAACCGTGAGTCAAGAAGATTTATCAGGCAATATAACAACGGAGCTAACATTTTGTCTGTTGACAACAATGCGCGAATACTCATCCCCAAGAAATTACTTGACTATGCAGAAATAAAAGGGAATGTAGTGCTCTCAGCTTATGGCAACAAAATAGAAATCTGGTCAGAGAAAAATTATAAAGAAGAAATGTCCTTTGACGCAGACGACTTTGGCTCAACCGCAGAAAAATTATTAGGAAATAAACCTGGCGACATCCAAGATGCAAACCGCTAACTACCACATACCCGTACTGGCTAATGAATCCATTGCTGCATTGGACATTAAGCCTGACGGCACTTATGTGGACGCGACATTTGGCGGTGGAGGACATTCTAAACTCATTCTTAACAAACTCAATAAAGGACAGCTTATTGCCTTTGACATGGACAGCGATGCAGCCAAAAACATTCCCGATGACGACCGACTCCTCTTTGTTAATCACAACTACGGTTATATCAAACAATTTCTTGACTACCTAAACATAGACAAAGTGGATGGAATATTAGCGGATTTGGGGATTTCATCACATCAGATTGACACACCCGAAAGAGGCTTTGCTCATCGCTTTGACGGCACTGTAGATATGCGCATGAACATAGACAATAACCTGTCTGCAAAAACCCTATTGAATGAATACTCAGAGCAAGAACTTACCCGCATATTTTATGAATACGGTGAACTTTCAAATGCAGTCAGGATAGCACGTGCAATCTGTTTGGCACGCAAGAACAAGCCCATAGAAACCACCACTGATTTGACTGAATTGCTCGCAGAGTTTGAAAAACCCGGCAAACAAGGTCAATTCCGCAGCCAAGTGTTTCAGGCGTTACGAATAGAAGTCAATCAAGAACTCGAAGGGTTGAAAAACTTGCTCATCAACGGATGCAACAAACTCAACAAAGACGGGCGTTTTGTAGTAATCAGCTATCACTCCTTGGAAGACCGCTTAGTAAAAAACTTCTTTAAGTCAGGAAATTTTGAAGGAATTGTAGAAAAGGATTTTTACGGAGCATCAACAACTCCTTTAAAGCCATTGAGCAGCAAAGCGGTTACACCAAATTTTGAAGAAACAAAAACAAACAACAGATCCAGAAGTGCAAAAATGCGTGTAGCAATCAAAATCACATAAAAAACAGATGTCACAAGACAAGCATGAAAATATGGCTGCCGAGAATACTCCCAACTATGAATCAAAGAAAAAGTTGCCGGAGTTAAAACTCAATAAAGAGTGGGTAAATAAATCACTCCCTGCCATTCTGGTGCTTTCCACATTAGCAATCTTATATATATACATCGCAAACCTCAATGTCCGCATGCTCAACGAAGCTGAAAAACTAAAAATAGAAAATCAAGAGTTACGCTCCGAGCTTATTGCCATCCAAACTGATTTGATGACAAAAAGCAAACAAAGCGAAGTAGCAAACAGAGTCAGAGAAAGTGGATTAAAAGAAATGCGCACCCCGCCCTACCAACTAAAAAAAGCAAAAAAATAATCAATGAGTTTGCGTAAATCCATACTGCTCCGAACCCGAATTGTGGTATTTGCCATATTGATTTTTGCCGGAATTATCATCGCTCAGGCATTTGACCTAACGGTTCTGGAACGCAAAGAGTATGTGAAACTCAGTCAAGAACAAAGTATCAGACTTCGCGAAGTTAAAGCCATCAGAGGCAACATTTTGAGTAATGACGGAAGACTTCTTGCAACCTCTTTACCAAAATATGACATTCGCTTTGATACACGAGCACCTAAAATTACTGCCGAATTATTCAGCAAATCCGTTGACTCTCTCGCTCTATTACTTTCAATTCATTTGCCCGACAAAAATTATCAACTTTGGAGAAGCTATCTTGTTAATGGTCGCAAGAATAAAGAGCGCTATTTGCTAATCCAGCGCAATATTTCGTATGAATTAGCCAAAGACATGAATGATTGGCCGATTTTCAGGTTAGGAAAATATGGTGGCGGACTCATCAAAGAAGAACACAATGTACGTGAGATGCCATTTGGTAAACTTGCGCGCAGAACCATCGGTTTTACCTCACGTGAGGGCAACTCGGTTGGACTGGAATTATCATTCGATTCATTGCTGAGAGGCAAAAGCGGAAAGCGCTACGAACAAAGAGTCTCGGCTCGTGTGTGGCGTCCTATGGAAAACAATGAATTTGAGCCTGAAAATGGTTATGATATTGTAACCACTATTGATATCAATATCCAAGATGTGGCAGAAGATGCCCTAAGACGCGCATTAGACAGCGCCAATGCTATGAGCGGTTGTGCTATTTTAATGGAAGTGGAAACCGGTGCCGTCAGAGCAATTGCCAATTTTAATCGCATGAAAGACGGAAGCTACTTTGAGAGTATGAATCTGGCTATTGGCGATGCTTCCGACCCCGGTTCAACATTCAAACTTGCGAGTGTTCTTGCATTATTGGAAGAAGGTGTAATTGACCTTGACGACAGTGTGGACATCAATTACGGAAAAAAACAATTCTATGACAGAACTATGGAAGATGCCCATAGTTCTCCCAACAAGAAAATCACGCTCAGGGAGGCATTTGAATACTCATCCAATGTCGGTATTGCAGGGCTTGTGGAGCAATATTTCAAAAGCAATCCACAAAAATTTATTGACTATTTGTCAAGGCTAAATCTGGATCGTCCCTTGGGGATAGAGCTCAAAGGCGAAGGTAATATTCGCATCAAATCACCCAAAGACAAGGACTGGTATTTGACCACACTTCCATGGACAGCCATCGGATATGAGTCCCGTGTTACAGCTCTGCAAATACTCAATATTTACAACACAATAGCCAACAATGGCAAGATGGTAAAGCCCTATTTTGTTTCTGAAATCAGAAAAACAGATAAAGTACTGTGGAAACATGAAACAGAAGTATTAAACGAAAAAGTGTGTTCCCAAAGCACCGTAGAAAAACTCAGAGAACTTCTTATTAGCGTAGTAGAAAGTGGCACAGCAAAAAATCTAAGAAATCTTCAATATAAAGTTGCGGGCAAAACCGGAACTGCACAAATATATAGACTTGGCGGATTCGATAAAAACTCCCATAAAGCCTCATTTGTGGGTTACTTCCCTGCCGACAAGCCCAAATATTCATGTATAGTGATAATAAATGAACCGCGCAAAGGAGGTTACTATGGCAATATTATGGCAGGACCGGTTTTCAGAGAAATTGCCGACAAAGTATATGCTACATTGCTTGATATTCACCCTGAAATTCAGCCCAACGAAGATGTAATCCTACCTGTTATTAAAGACGGATACAGAGATGATATCAAATTTGTACTTAACACGCTTCAAATCAGTTCCAATACCGCAGAGGGAAACACAGGAAGTGAATGGGTGAGAGCATTCAGACAAGAGAAATATATCACCCTCAAACCCAAAGAATTCGTCAAAAACAAAATGCCTGATGTAACAGGAATGGGGCTAAAAGATGCATTATACCTCTTGGAATCAATGGGTCTGACCGTCTCTGTTCAAGGTTATGGATGGATAAAATATCAAAGTCTCCCAGCAAACACACCCATAGTACCCGGCAATAAAGTATTGATTGAACTCAAACCATGAAGAAAGTAAAAGAAATATTAACCGGACTCAAAGCTTATACGTTGCACGGAAACGAAAATGCAGAAATTTCATTCCTTACCCAAAACACGGATGAAGTAAAAAAAGGCTGCCTGTTCTTTGCTGTCAAAGGTACTAAGATAGATGGACACAATTTTATTGCTGACGTAATCCAAAAAGGTGCAGCAGCCATAGTATGTGAAACACTGCCGCCTAAAATCAATAAAGATATTTGTTTTATCGCATGTGAAAATTCACGCCAAGCCATAGGCTACATAGCTTCTGCGTATTATGACAACCCGAGCGAAAAACTAACCCTTGTGGGTGTAACCGGCACAAACGGAAAATCATCTATCGTCACCATGCTCTACCAGTTTTTCAGTGATAGAGGCAGCAAATGCGGATTGATTTCGACTATCAACTACACTATCGGAACACAGACCTACGAAAGCACACATACCACTCCCGACCCTATAAGGCTCAATCAGCTTTTTGCTGAAATGGTTGAACAAGAATGTGAATATGCTTTTATGGAAGTGAGTTCAATTGCCATACATCAGGGCAGAATCAACGGATTGCACTTTGATGGCGCTATTTTCACTAATATCACTCATGACCATTTGGACTATCATGGAACCTTTGCAGAATATCTAAGATGCAAAAAACTCTGGTTTGACAATCTGCCTGATGATGCATTTGCGCTTGTAAACTTAGACGATAAAAACGGCAAAACCATGTTACAAAACTGCAAAGCAGGCAGATTTTATTACGCCCTTGATCGCATTGCAGATTTTAAAATAAAGGTTTTGGAAACTGATTTTGACGGAATGTTGCTCAAAATCGAAGATGAAGAAGTATGGGTAAGTCTTGTAGGAGAATTCAATGCAAGCAATCTTACAGCAGTTTATGGAGCCGCCTTTTTGTTGGGCATTCCACAACATGACATACTCACCGGGTTGAGTGCACTCAGGGGTGCAAAAGGCAGATTTGAGCGAGTGCAGAGCGTTAATAAAATCACAGGGATTATTGATTATGCACACACTCCCGATGCACTCAAAAATGTATTGGGAACCATTAACAAAATCAGAACTGGCAATGAGAAGCTAATTACCGTTTTCGGTTGCGGAGGTAATAGAGACAAAGCCAAGCGCCCTGTGATGGGCGAAATTGCAGCACGAATGTCCGGTCGGGTCATACTCACATCAGACAATCCCAGAGATGAAGACCCTCAAACTATTATGGACGAAGTGGCTGCGGGAGTAGCGCCAACGGACTTCAAGAAACTACTCAAAATAACAGAACGGAGCGAAGCCATCAGGGCAGCTGTTGCCATTGCCGCACCGGGTGATGTAATCCTAGTAGCAGGCAAAGGACATGAAACGTATCAAGAAATTAAGGGGGTTAAAACACATTTTGACGACCATGAGATATTAGAAAACGCATTTAAATCACTAATCAACTGACGATATGCTATACTATCTTTTTGAATACTTAGACAAATTAGATTTTCCCGGAGCCGGGGTTTGGAAGTACATCACTTTCAGAACTTCAATGGCGGTCATTTTGTCCTTACTTATTTCACTTGTATTTGGCAAGACACTCATCAAAGCGCTACAAAGATTACAAGTAGCAGAAACCATACGCGACTTAGGACTTGAGGGCGAGAACCAAAAGAAAGGCACACCAACCATGGGTGGACTAATCATTATTGGTGCGATTCTCATCCCTACACTACTTTTTGCCAAGCTTCATAATGTCTATATTATCCTCATGCTTATCACCACAATCTGGCTGGGATTGATTGGTTTTTTGGATGATTATATTAAAGTTTTCAAGAAAGACAAAGGTGGTTTGGCAGGCAAATCCAAGATTATCGGACAGATAGGAATTGGAATCATCGTAGGTACAACATTATTCTTTAATTCAAGTGTTATCACCCGCAAACACATAACCCCTGAACAAGCTGTAATCCTGAACATGGATACAACAAAGATGGAAAAGACCTTGTACAATGGAGACTTGTTCTATTTTGTAAATGAAAAGTCAGTTAAAACCAATATCCCATTTCTCAAAAACCACGAATTTGATTATGCATCACTTGTAAAATTCATGGGAGATGACTACCAGCAATACGGCTGGATTGCGTTTATCCTGATGACAATATTTGTGATAACAGCGGTTTCAAACGGAGCAAACATCACAGACGGAATTGACGGGCTGGCAGCAGGGACATCTGCCATCATTGGGTTAACACTTGGGGTATTAGCCTATATATCGGGCAGTATTTTGTTTGCAAACTACCTGAACATTATGTATATCCCCCATTTGGGTGAGTTGCTTGTGTTCGCAGGTGCATTTGTGGGTGCGTGTATAGGTTTTCTTTGGTATAACTCATTTCCCGCCCAAGTATTTATGGGCGATACCGGCAGTTTGACATTGGGTGGAATCATTGCAGTATTTGCCATTGTGATTCGCAAAGAATTACTCATCCCTGTGTTGTGCGGAATTTTTCTGGTTGAAAACCTGAGCGTAATTATTCAAGTGGCATATTTCAAATATACTAAGAAGAAATATGGAGAAGGAAGAAGGGTTTTTCTGATGTCTCCCATTCATCACCACTATCAGAAAAAAGGTTTTCATGAAGCCAAAATCGTAACCAGGTTTTGGATTATAGGGATTCTTCTTGCAGTAATTTCCATTATCACACTTAAACTTAGATGAATAACTACGAC
This sequence comes from Bacteroidota bacterium, assembly GCA_023957335.1. NCBI lineage: Bacteria > Pseudomonadati > Bacteroidota > Bacteroidota bacterium. The sequence continues at coordinate 252,715 of JAMLHC010000003.1, forward strand.
ATTATCATATTGGGAGGTGGCGAAAGCGGAACAGGATGCGCGTTACTTGCAAAATCTAAAGGTTTGAGCGTGTTTTTATCGGATGCAAGCATGCTCAAGGACATATACGCCCAAGAGTTGCGTCAAGCAGGCATTTCTTTTGAACAAGGTGCACACTCTGAAGATATTATTCTGAGCGGCAAGAAAATCATCAAAAGTCCCGGCATACCGGACAAAACCGACATAATTAAGAAAATCAGAGAAAAAAATATTCCCATAATTTCAGAATTAGATTTTGCACAGTCATACAGCCATGCAAAAGTCATTGCCATTACCGGAACCAACGGCAAAACCACTACCACTACAATGGTTTTTGAGCTTTTAAGAAAAGCAGGTTTGAATGTCGCACTCGGAGGCAATATAGGAGTAAGTTATGCCAAACAAGTCGCAATCAAAGACCCTGAATATTTTGTGTTGGAAGTCAGCAGTTTTCAATTGGACGACTCCTATGATTTTCATCCTTACATATCCATTTTATGCAATATTACTCCCGACCATTTGGATAGATATGAATATGAATATCAAAATTATATCAATTCAAAATTCAGGATTACCCAAAATCAAACAGAACAAGACTACTTCATTTATTGCATTGACGACCCTGACACATACAGCAATCTGAACATAGTGCCATCCGGGGTTAACCAACTCGCTTTTGGCTATTTCAACAAACCCGAGACAGGTGCCTGGGTTGAAAACAAAGTATTGCACCTAACCGACACAGCAAACAAAATATACCTTACCATGAATACAGACAACTTAGCCCTAAGAGGCATCCACAACACCTACAACTCAATGGCAGCAGGACTTGTAGGCAGCATCATGAACCTAAGCAAAGAAGCCATCCGCGAAAGTCTTGCCAACTTTGACAACATAGAACACAGATTAGAATATGTTGCAACCGTAGGCGGTACAGAGTACATCAATGATTCTAAGGCAACCAACGTCAATTCTGTTTGGTACGCACTTGAGAGCATGCAAAAGCCTGTCATCTGGATTGTAGGCGGTGTGGACAAAGGAAATGATTACAGTACACTAATTCCGCTCGTAGAAGAAAAAGTCAAATTAATTATCTGCCTTGGTCTTGACAACACTAAGATACATCAAGCCTTTAGCAAACATGTAAATTTGATGTTGAACACAAACTCTATGCAAGAGGCTGTTCAAACTGCTCATCGCTTTGCGGACAAAGGAGACACCGTGTTGCTTTCACCTGCTTGTGCATCTTTCGACCTATTTCTCAATTACAAAGATAGAGGCTGGTCATTTAAGCAAAGTGTGAAAAATCTGTAAAGAACATTGCATTTGATACATTACTCAATTGCAATCGGTATGCAGGTTTATCTACTAAATTTTATAAAATAACCTCAAAAGGGTTGTATGTATTCATTTTTGTCTTTTATTTGTGATGGTTAAATCAGTATTAAATAGTGTGGATATGGAGGAAAACAGATACAACGATCAAGACAAACTCTTCTCCAAGAGAGTAAAAGCCGGCAAGCGAACTTATTTCTTTGATGTACGTGAAACGAAAAACAAAGACTATTATGTTACTATCACAGAAAGCAAGAAAAGATTTGATGATCAAACCTATGTAAAACAAAAGATTTTCCTCTACAAAGAAGACTTTAACAAATTCATTGAAGCCATGAACGAAACTATTGGATTTGTCAAAAAAGAACTTCTGCCTGAATACGATTTTGACGAATTCACACATCATTCTGAAGAGGATAACATTACAGAATAATTTACTTTTTGTAGCTTAATAGTAAGTTTCAATATAATCATCACTGTGGGTTTATTTACACAGAGTTTAATTGTATTTTTGCAAGCCTAAATTGCAGCCATGTTTAAGAAAATTTTCGTCTATGGGATATCCTTTGGAAGTATTGCCGGAGCATTCTTGTTTATACATCTAAACAATTATGGACCTGACATGAGTAATTTCCAAAAGATTTTTTTCATGCTTATATACTCCTTGATTTTACCTGCTACCTGTGTATATCTTCTTTCAAAAAATATTAGACAAGACAGCCTTGAGAAAGACCCTAAAAATGCCAAACCCGGCACAGTGATTATTGCAGGACTCTTTGCAGGTATTGTTATTGCACTTACTATTGCGGGTATTTATGCCTTTATTGCTACACAATTTCCCGCAATCATTGAAAAAGCCATTCAATCTGATTTAGCAAAACTCAATGACAACATGGATAAATACATGGAGTTTTACAAAAAAACAAAAGAAGAAATTATTCAAATGACCGTAGATAGATACAGTATTGGCAACCAATTTCGAGACAATATGTATCAGTTCACATCCATCGGTTTATTGGTCTCAGGTATTATGGCACTTATTTATATGAATAAAGACAGAAAGCGAAATGCTGCAAATACCGAAATAAAGAATGATTAAAAAAACGCTCCAATCCACTTATGCAATCTGGTTTGCGATAGTATTTGCTTTCACATTTATACCATTATACCCCGTATTTCTCATCCTGTTATCACACAAATCAGGATATTATCTCGCAAATAAACTTCGCAAACTGTGGGCTTTGCTGATTATGCTTTTTTCAGGTCTTTGGATTTCAATTAAAAAAGAAAACCAAAATATGAAATCTTCCCTGCCATGTATTTATGTTTCTAATCATAGTTCCTATCTGGATATCTTGTGCATGTCAATCATTGCAAGAGGAAACTATATGTTTCTGGCGAAGAAGGAATTAAAGAAAATACCTCTTTTTCGAGTTTTCTTCAGAACAGTGGATGTGGCAGTAGACAGAAAAAATAATGTAGAAGCCGCAAAATCTTACAAACAGACAGAAGAAAGAATCAAAGAAGGATATAGCTTTATCATTTATCCCGAAGGTACCATAGGAAATCAAGCACCACGTCTTGCCTCGTTCAAAAATGGAGCATTCAAATTGGCGATAGAAAATGAGCTACCCATTGTGCCGGTAACTATGTTAGATAATTACAAAAGACTTGTTCACAAAAACGGAATCAGCGGTAGCCCCGGACAAATGCGAACAGTAATTCATAATCCCATCGAAACCAAAGGTTTGACAAAGGAAGACATCCCTGCGCTCAAATCAAAAGTTTATACTATTATTGAGAACACATTGATTGAATATAAAATCATAGAAAAGAATGACTAAAATTAACGAAAAAGAATTTGACCGTTTGGCAGAGTTATCAAAACTTGAATTCTCAGAAAGTGAAAAGCAAGAATTGATGGCAGATCTCAATAAGACAGTGGCTTTTTGTGAAACACTTAATGAAGTAAATACAGACGGTGTAGAGCCATTGATTTATATGACACCTAACACTAATGTTGTTAGAGAAGATAGAATTGAAGGGATGATTAGCAAAGAAGAAGCATTAAAGAACGCCCCTGCCAAAGACTCTGATTTTTTCAGGGTTACCAAAGTAATCAAGCCCAAACAGTGACCACACAAAAAGTCATAGAGATTATCGGTTTGAACAAATCCTACACAATGGGAAGCCAAACGCTGCCGGTTCTAAAGAACTTTAATCTCGAAGTTTCCACAGGAGATTATGTAGCTCTCATGGGACCCAGCGGTTCGGGCAAATCTACCTTAATGAATATAATTGGCTGTTTGGACAATTTTAATTCGGGGAAATATCTATTGAACGGGATTGATGTAACAGGACTTTCAGACAATAATCTGGCAGAAATTCGTAACAAACAGATAGGCTTCATTTTTCAGACTTTTAATCTACTGCCGAGGTATTCTGCACTTGAAAATGTAGAACTCCCTTTGATATATGCAGGCATAGGGAAGAAAGAGCGTATTCGAAGAGCAACAGATGCATTGGCACGAGTTGGTTTGGCGGACAGAATAACTCACAAGCCCAATGAATTATCCGGAGGTCAAAGACAAAGAGTAGCAGTAGCAAGGGCTTTGGTAAACAATCCTGCCATATTGCTTGCCGATGAACCTACCGGAAATTTAGACTCTAAAACTTCGGACGAAATCATGTTGTTGTTTGAACAAATCTATGAACAAGGAAATACTATCATACTTGTTACACACGAAGAGGATATAGCCCGTAGAGCAAAACGAATTATCAGACTCAAAGACGGCATTATCGAAAAAGAAGAAATTAACTAATCTAAATGAAAATCTATACAAAAAAAGGCGACAAAGGCATGACTACTCTTATTGGTGGCGACAAAGTAAGCAAGTTTGACCCCAGAATAGAAGCATACGGTACCATAGATGAACTGAATAGTTATATTGGCATACTCATAGCCTCCATTCATGACCAAAACGAAAAAGCATATTTAATCAAAGTACAAAGTGATTTGTTCAATATTGAAGCCTTGCTTGCCACACCAGCAGGTAAAGATTTCAAGATGCCCGAGGTTGAAGATTCAGACATCAAAGAAATGGAGGGGCGGATTGACAACATTGACAATCAACTTGAACGATTGAAAAATTTTATTCTTCCCAGTGGAAGTCTTGTCATTTCACAAATTCATGTAGCAAGATGTATTTGCCGTAGAGCAGAGCGTATCATAGTTCAGCTCAATGAGCAAGAAGAGGTTGACGGCAGAATCATTGCTTATATTAACAGATTTTCTGATTATCTGTTTAACCTTGCTCGCTTTGAAGCAAAATTAACAAACACCCAAGAAATTCTGTGGGCGCCAAAGGGAGTAAAATAACCCGATTATTTCTTTTGATATTTATTCAAAATATCATTATTGCCTTGTATTTCCTGCATCTTAGCCTGCACTTCCATATCTTCTTTGATTTTTTTTGCAATCTCAAAATCCGGCTGTACAGCAATAGCTTTAGCTAAATAAGAGATAATTGATTTTGGAGACTGTTGAAGGTTTGCTTTTACAAAATATGCTGCAGCTTTGATTTTTACACTTTGAGTTTCACCGGTTGAAGTAGAAACATCTACATAAATTTGGTCAGAAGCAGAATCATTTAAAATAATATCAGCCATTTCGTTTGCACGTTTTGGGTCGCCCATATAAGTGTAAACTTGGGCTAAAGAATATAGGTACTTAGGTTCTTTGGTAATTTGATAGAGTTTGGTGATTTTTTCTTCTGCCTTTTTGAATGCACCGGCATCAAAATAAATATACCCTGCGATTTCCAACATCCTGATATCTCCGGGATCAAGCGTCAAAGCTTTCTCGGCATAATATCCCGCACTGGTTGCATTTCCGATGGCAATATAGTGCCTTGAAAGGCTGTCATAAAAATGAGTTTGAGTAGAATCAATCAATAACATACGATTGATAGCTACAATCGCTGTATGATGATCACCGGTCTTATAAGCTTGTTGATAAAGAGCAAGTTCAAAATCATAAGCTGCTTTATTGTTTTCGGGGCTTGCGGGTGATACTCCCGTATTTTTCTGTTTACAGCCCAAAACAAAAAAAGATAATACAATGACTACGAGTGTAATGGATTTGTACAAAAAACCAAATGTTGTTTTCATGTTGTTTGATAAGAGTGGCAAAGAACCTATAATTTCAGTAATTTTGCAAATTGTTTGCAGCTAATAAAAAATTCGGTTTGAACCTATTAATGAAGCATAGTAAATGTATTCTAATGCTCTGGGTTTTAACCCTGAGTAGTATAACCGCAAAATCGCAATGCGGGTCAATTGACTTTTACTCTTCAGATACAATTTCCTGCAATCCTGCATTTGTGCAATTCAATATTATTAACCTGCCTCCGGGGGCTTCGGTGGAATGGAATTTCGGCAATGGAACCTTAGCCGGTAATACCTCACCCAAAAGATTGTATGATTCAGCCGGTGATTATACAGTTAAATTAAAGGTTACATTGATCAATCTTGCTGTGTGTGAAATAGAGAAGCCTCAATATATCAAGATTAAACCTAAACCTTCCATTAATGTAATATGGGACAAATTCAAGTTGTGCAACGGACCTGATACGGTTGTCTTTACAGACCTTTCACCCAATATTAAAACACGTGATTACATTTTGGACGGAACCGCATATACCAATGCGCCCAAGGTGTTTTCTCACCTTTTTGATTCAAGCTATGGCATCAAGACTTTGTATGTCTTTGCTACCGACAGTTTTGGGTGTAGAAATGTAAAGAGTTATGATTCCGCTGTTTACCAATATTGGGGCTTTGACTCTTTGTTTGCCGACATGAGCTACAGTCCCGACACACTTATTTGTGGACCTATGGAACTCAAGTTTACGAGGCTCATACCCGTTTTGCAAAATCATTCTTTTGTTGGTTTTAATTGGTCTTTTGAATCTGCAAACGATACTTTTACTTCAACCGCTTCCAGCCCCAACATCTCACTCCCGGAAGGTTTATATTCTGTACAACATACATTTACAAACTCGGGAGGCTGCAGTTATACCCTATCAAAAGACAATTGGATACAGGTATATGATTCAATTGATGCCAATATTACTATAGACAAATCCACTGCATGCACCGGAGAAGAAATCACTTTCACAGTAACAAACAGCAAGGGCGGTACTATAACATGGAATTTTGATTCTATTCCTGTTACAATTATCAAACAAACAGACACTTCCATCACCGTTGGTTTTAATAAAATCGGGACATTCGGTGTAAATGTTGTTTATACAAATTATAGTTGTGTTACCACAAAGAGTTTCAACAATATGGTTTCAATCAAGGGACCTAACCCTTTGTTTGCACTTCCATTGACCAGAACTTGCGTTTTGCCTAAGACATTTAGGGCAATCAATAAATCAGATTTAATCGGTGCGGGAGTTACTCAATTTGCATGGCAAGTGATAAATCAAAAAAACGGAGTATTAATTTTCAGTTCAAGCTCAGCGGATTCTATTGTATTCCCCATTGCAGACACTTCTTATTATACAGTCAAACTCAAAGCAACCGGAGCAAGCGGTTGTGTAGATTCATTAGTTATGCAGAATGCCGTTGGGATGGATTCTTTGCTCCCAAGTTTCAGTATAGTTCCCCAACCTGCTTGCAAGGGACAGAAAATCACCCTTACTGCTACGACTCCTGAAGGCACAACCGGAACAAAAAATAATCATTATTGGGAGGTATATTACAAGAATTCAAAAATGATACTTTTTTCAGGCAGTATCAATCCTCAATTAGTGACTCTGCCAGACACCGGTTACTATGGTGTTTATCTGAAAGCCACAAATACACAAGGTTGTTCGGGAAGTAAATTCTTCAAGGATACTATCAAAGTGGATGCACCTAAAATCACCATCAGTGTAAGTGACTCGCTGCCGTGCAGGTTATACCCTGTAACCTTGTATTCAGATTTCCCTCGTAATGATTTTAAAACTTATAACACGCAATGGGTGTTGCAACATACAGACACAAATCTTACAGTTGTATCCTCCTACAACCGCGACTCACAACAATTTGCATTAAACCATCCGGGTATGTACAAAGTTAGATTTGTATATAGCTCAGCCAACAATCAGTGCAGAGACACTATTACAGCAGCATTCAGAATCAAAGTGAGCGGAATCAGGTTGACACTAACAACTCTTGACCCAATGACAGGCTGCGAGCCGTTAACTGTAAAATGGAAAGGCATTGTTCACGGAGATTACAATTATAAAAACAACAGTTCAAATACTTTTGAATGGAAAGCCCAACCTAACATGGCGCCTTACACTCTTTTCATTCCTAATACAGGCTTGAATACTACCGCTACATATAACAGAAAAGGGTCACAACTCACACGCTTGGTAGTAACCCATGGTTCGGGATGCAATGATTCATTTTATTCCAATTATTTTATAGTAGGCACAACCGCCTCTTTCAGCTTTGCAAGTAGTGTAAGATGTGTCAATACAACGACACCTATCAACAATAGCTCTTTGAATGCCACAACATTCAAATGGGTGGTTGACAGTCCATCTGCCGTTATTATTTCACCCAATGATACCACAAGCAACCCGAGTATAACAGTCAAAAAGCAAGGAGATTATTATATCACTCTTTATTCAGTTGGTCCTGGGGGGTGCAAAGACACGCAGCAAAGGCTAATCAGAGTCATAGACCCTACTCCGGATTTCAATAGTTCGGACACGGTTCAATTTTGTGCTCCGGTTATGAACACCTTCAAACCCATTCCCGTTTGGTATGGAAGTGAATATCGGTGGTATTTCGGTGATGGTGATACTTTTGTCACAAACAAATCCAATCCGGTATCGCATGTTTATTCCAAAAATACTGATTCCAGCGGGATTAATATTCGCCTTGTAGTAACAACCCCGGGTTGCAGAGATACAATGGACAAACTCGGTTATGTCAAAGTGATTGGGCCTATTCCTGAATATGACTATAAAATAACTGCCGGATGCGAACCACTTTTGATTGACTTTAAGAACACAAGTCATAACTATAGTCGTTTTTACTTTGATTATGGTGATGGCACGGCATTAGATTCAACCGCCTTTGACAACCATAAATATACGGTTATGGACAAGAGTTTGAATGTACAATGTTACAAAACCAAACTCGTATTGGTTGACAAGAATGGTTGTTTTGCTTCGTATGAGCACAAAGACAATGTTTGCGTAAAAAAATCATCAGAGTCTAACTTCACTACAACAGACACTCTCGGTTGCGAAGTTTATACATCTACATACATAAACAATTCATTGTATGGAGTTTCATTCAAATGGGACTTCAAAGGAGATGGCAATTTTGTTTCCGCAAGCGATTATAATCCTGCAGCATCATATTCTGCCGGGGTTTATTATCCGCGCTTGGCGGGCTTTAATGTAAACGGCTGTTCAGATACAACAGCTCCCAACAAGTTGCGCATCCTTGTCCAGCCCAAGCCAAAATCGTTCTTTATTCCTGCTTCCGATAGTATTTGCTTTAACTCTCCACTTCAATTCTTTGCCCAGCCTATTACAAACAATAAAATCACTTCCTATTTTTGGGATTTTGGCGATCTTGCTAATCTAAAAGACACAAGCAGCAAGCGCAACCCAACATACAGTTATAAGTCTCCTCTGAATCAGTATGTTACTCTGGTAGTCAAAGACAGTAATTCGTGCCAAGACACTTTTGGCAGATTTGTCTTTGTTTTGGACACCATCCCTCCTGCTAACAGTGGACTGCACTATGTAACCGTTCAAAACAATAAAGACATTTTGGGAGTTTGGCCGCCTGCCGCAGTAGGTCAGTTTGCAAAGTATTCTTTTTATTTAGATGAAACCGGATACACCAAACTGTATGAAACCAACAATCGCACGGACACTTCATTTTTAGTAAACACGGGAATCAACGTAAATGCAAAGCGTTATTGTTACACAACAACTATTGGTGACACTTGTGGTATTGTTTCCAAATACGGAATGCCACATTGTACCATCTCTACAAAAGTTGACAAGTCAGGCCCATCAAGGCTATTGATAAACTGGATTAAATATATAGGTTGGGATTTGAATGATTTTTGGGGCTATATTATTTATCGTTCCGAAGAAGGTGGAAAATTCATCCCCATCGATACCGTTGACAACTCAACAGATAACTATCTTGACCTTAACTTATGTGAACACACATACTGTTATTATATAGAAGCTGTTCACAAGAACCAAAAATGGCGTTCTGTGAGCAATATAGCTTGTGAAAAACCTGATTACATTTACCCCTCAGACCAAGTGGCACCCCGCAAAGCCACTGTAATCAATGATAAAGACATTCTTGTACATTGGACTCCTTACATTGCCATGCCTAATTTTTCTCACTACAAAATAAGTAGGCAAAGACACAGCGACAATTCGAGCAACGAAAATTACGACACCACCACAGCACTTAATTACACTGATTTTAATGCAGATGTGAACTCCTCCTCTTATTCATACTATATCAGTGCCGTTGACATGTGTGGCTATGCGGCACCGAAATCTATCGAAGCTCGAAGCATTTTGCTGAAAAATAACATCAGAAATTACAGAGCTAATTTGTCATGGAACCCTTATAAAGAATGGGATAATGGCGTTGCAAAGTATGTAGTGGAAGAAAAAAATGAGTTTGGTGATTATGTTTTTGTAAAAGAACTCCCCTCTGATTCAACCCAATATATTTTTGAAGGTATTAATGTGGTTGACAACAGAGATATTTGTTTGAGAGTTTATGCTGTTAGAAACGGGCTAATGGACACCTCATATTCCAACACTTCATGCGACATACCAGAAAGTCAAGTTTATATTCCTAATGCCTTCTCTCCCAATAATGACGGAAAAAATGATGTATTTAAGCCAACCGCTATTTACATCACTAAAAGCACCGACAATCGTCTATATACTTACGAAATGGAAATATTTGATCGTTGGGGCAACAAAATGTTTATGACCAATGATTTGAACGAAGGTTGGGACGGAAATTTTCAGGAAAAAGCTTGTCCTAACGGAGTGTATCTATACAAAATCAGAGCAGTCGGGTTAGATGGCAAAGCATACGATTTCAAAGGGACACTGCACCTTATACGCTAATTCGGATAAGGTTTATTATCTTTGCACTCCGAAAAAATAAAGCATGTTCGAAAATCTAAGTTTAAAGATAGAAAAAGCCTTTAAAACCCTTAAAGGTCAGGGAAAGATAACAGAAATCAACATAGCAGAAACCCTGAAAGAAATTCGCAGGGCATTGGTTGATGCTGACGTAAACTACAAAATAGCCAAGGATTTTGTTGACCGTGTTAAAGAAAAAGCGTTGGGTGCCAACGTACTGACATCGGTTTCTCCGGGTCAACTCATGGTCAAAATAGTCAATGATGAACTCAAAGAACTGTTGGGAGGAGACCAAAAGGATATCAACCTTGCAGGTTCTCCGGCAGTAATTCTAATTTCGGGTTTGCAAGGCTCGGGTAAAACGACATTTACCGGAAAACTTGCTAAAATGCTCAAATCAAAAGGAAGAAAAGTCCTTTTGATAGCGGGAGACGTATATAGACCTGCGGCTATTGACCAATTGAAAGTATTGGGCTCTCAAATAGAAGTTGAGGTTTATTCTGAGGATGCTAATAAAAATCCGGTTGAGCTTGCACAAAACGGTATTCGATACGCACAAGCAAAAGGGATGAGCACTGTCATCATTGACACAGCAGGTCGCCTGAGTGTGGACGAGCAAATGATGACCGAGATTGCAAACATCAAAAAAGCAGTAAAACCCTCAGAAATTCTGTTTGTAGTTGATGCAATGACCGGTCAAGATGCCGTAAATACTGCTAAGTCTTTTAATGACAGACTTGATTTTGACGGAGTGGTGCTGACTAAAATGGATGGAGACACAAGAGGTGGTGCTGCACTTTCAATCAAATCTGTTGTAAACAAACCTATCAAATTTGTCAGCAGTGGCGAGAAACTTGACACCCTTGATATGTTCTATCCCGATCGTATGGCAAATAGGATACTGGGCATGGGAGATGTTGTTTCGTTAGTAGAAAGGGCACAACAAGTTTTTGATGAAGAAGAAGCATCCAGAATCAGCAAAAGGTTACACAAAAACCAGTTTGACCTTGAGGACTTTTTGAAACAAATTCAACAAATCAAAAAAATGGGCTCTGTAAAGGACCTGCTCGGAATGATGCCGGGAATTGGCAATAAAATCAAAGATTTAGATATAGATGACGATGCTTTCAAAGGTGTGGAGTCAATGATACAGTCCATGACTCCCAAAGAAAGACAAAATCCAATGATATTGAACAACTCACGCAAACAAAGAATTTGTAAAGGGAGTGGAAGAAATATTCAAGAACTCAACAAACTACTCGCACAGTTTGACCAAATGAAAAAAATGATGAAGAAGATGAATGGTAAGAGTTTGAAAGGTTTAGGGCTGCCGGGAATGTAATTAATAATTCCTCCTATTAAATAATTTATGAGATACACCATTTACTTTTGCAGTATTAAATAACAACATTATGAAAAAGAAACATTTTCTTATTCTTTCAATTGCTCTCATCTTATTCCCGGTAATATCATTTGCGCAAACAACACATCAGCCTAAAAAACACAAAAGCAGTTTTGCTGACATTGTAAAGTCAAGCAAGGTTAAACCTGATAACAAACCAAGTCAGACTCACATAACACAAACAAATCGAAGAACCAAGATTACTACATACAAACCCTCATCCGGATTCCAAATGTATTGGGATAACGGGATTGATACATGGTACTATTCAAACAACTTTCGTACTTTGTTTGATACATCAAAAAGAGAGATAGTGAGTGAGGACATGGATACCGCAGGGATGGGTTATAAAAACAAGCACGTTACCGCATACAACAAAAATGGCTATATAATAAGTGTTCGTTCGTATTCCAGCCCCGACCCTGATTCAGCTTATGTATTCAGCTATCTTGATTCGAATGAATACCATCCCACTTACCCAACTTTGGAAACCTTTAATGGTACTTTCAATTGGGATGATATCAATCAGACTTTGAATCTGAATTGGGGCGACAGAAGTACTTATGATGTTCAGTCCGGTCAGATATTGGGCCGCATAGATGAAGTTTTTTATGGCATGAATTGGGAAACGAACACCCTCACAACATATCACTACAACAATGGTCTCCTTACAGAATCTATTTCTTTCAATATTCAGAATAATACTGACACATCTGATGGTGAGAAAGAAGTATATGAATATGATGCAAATAATATTCCCGTAAGTGTTACTACATCAACTTGGAATACCACAACAAAAGTCTGGGAACTCTCCACAAAAATGGATAGCTTAGCATTTAATAACTATCATGGTTCATTAGTAGATTTTATTATTTTGAATAGTATTGATATAGAGGACATTCAAATCACAAGAACTGTATATTTGGACTGGAATGGATCAACGTGGGAGTTCACCGGTAAAGAAGAAAATTCATTTTCAGGGGATACTGCTATTAACACAGTATTTCAATGGAACAATATTACAAACCAATGGACACCCGCTGAAAGACATACATCTTTCAATAAAGACACCATCTCCTTTTATGAAAATGAACAATATGACAGTATCAAATTTGCTAAAACAGAGCGCTATCAATACCGATACGATAATCAACACAATTTCTTAGAATTTAAATACGAAACTTGGACTGATTCTGTGAATGACTATACCATCCAAAATTGGAACAGAAATCTGTTGAACTTTGACTCTGAAGGAAGACTTCTTGATGAGACAGAGCAACAATGGGAAACCTCTACTCTCGTTTTTAAAAATTCTGTAAAAAAGGTTTATCTGGAATGGCAGATGTTTGAAGAAGGTGATGACAACAATACGGGCGCTTCTCCTATTAAATCTAATGCTGCAATTACGGTATATCCAAACCCTGTAAGTGATTATGCAAACATCAAATTTGATGAAAGTATTTTAGGTCATAAGCAAATAATTGTACGCGACTTGTCGGGCAGAATAGTAGAACAGCTCAACACGAATACAAATACACTTAGCATTCCACTCAATAATTATTCATCAGGAATTTTCTTCATCCATTTAGTAAGTGAGCAATCTAATTCAGTGGTGAAATTAGTGAAAGAGTAGTTTTGGTAACAATGTAGTCGCGGACTTATTTGTCCTTCTATATAAACACCTTCTCAAACAATTGGGAAGGTGTTTTTTTTTATAACGCGTTAGGATGCTATCCTTTTTTCAAACTTTGCAAATAAACCAACATGCTAATAGAATCTATTGATTTTCCATTGTATTCACCAGTTTAATGCACCTGTCAATCTCATCAATCAGACTGTTTAGAGTGTGTTTGGCAGACGTCTTATCCTTTTTGCTAATCAAACCGGCAAGTTTCTTTTTCTTAAGGTTTTCTTCCAGTTCTTTGATAGTATTTTTTTGAATACGGATAAGTTTGTTAAGATGAGAATTATCCTCTTGCAGTTTCTGGTTTTCATCTTTGAGCACTAAAATCCCGCCCCTTGTTCTGTCAAGTGTATCAAGCATGGATAGCACCTTTGCTTGTAATTCTCTATACTCACTTTCTGATATCTGCACCAATTTCTTTTGTAAAGTTAGAAATTAAGCGAATCATTATATCGTCAATCTGTTTATCGCTCATGGTTTTCTCCTTGTCTTGTAGCATAAAAGCAATAGAGTAGGATTTCTTGTCTTCGGGAAGCGGTTTGCCTTCGAACACATCAAAGACAAATATTTCAGTCAAATATTTCCGCTCGGTTTTGTTGGCGATTTGGATGATTTGACTAAAACTTATTTCCTTGTCAATCACAAGACTTAAATCCCTGCGTACACTTGGATATTTAGGTAATTCCTGCAATGTAAACTTGGAACGCAAAGAATCTCCCAAAAGTTTGTCCAGATTAATTTCAGCACACACTACCGGTGCTTTACAATCAGCAATTTGAAGCCAATACTTGTCAGGTTCACCCATAAAATTCAAACCACATTTTTCATTAATCTCGGTTACTCCCAATTGTTGCGCCAAACCGGCTAATATGCTTTTTAAAAAGAAATAATCTGCTTTTCGAGTTTTATACTCCCAACTCTCCGCTTTTGTATTTCCGGATGCAGTAATACACAGCAAGTTAGTTTCAATATACTTAGCTTCTTCTTTCTTTTTATATGATTTTCCAAATTCAAACAAAAGGATGCTTTCTGCTCTTCTTTTCTGATTATACGCCACAGATTCTAACGCTCCCGGTATCAATGATTGACGCATAACACCTAAGTCGCTTGACAATGGATTTTTGAGGCTGATTACATCTTCTTTTTTGGGGTCAAAATATTTATCCTTGGTAAGTGAATTGGTTTGCATTTCATGAAAACCATGACTGCGCAAATAGAAAGCGATTTTTTCTTTTTTGTTAATAATTTTATCCGTGTTGCTCAGCTGTGGAGGCAGTGAAATAGTCATCTGTTCATTTAGCGGAATGTGGTCAAAGCCATAGATACGAATGATTTCTTCAATCACATCTACTTCTCTGGTTACATCGGATTTGAAAGCCGGCACAGACACTTGCCACCCCTCTGCATTTGTTTTCAGAATTTGAATTTCCAATCGTGATAAGATTGCCACAACTTTTTCATCCGAAATTTCAATTCCGCATACTTTTTTGATTTCAGACTTCCTGATAGGCAGCTCAACATCCTTAGGCAGATGGTCATTGCTAACAATATCAATCAACGCAGAGGCAACCTCTCCACCCGCAAATTCAAGCACAAGTTGGGTGGCAAGTTCAACACCTAAAATGGTTCCTTGTGGGTCAGTTCCGCGTTCAAAACGGAAAGAAGAATCGGTATTCAATGCATGTAACTTAGCCGCTTTGCGTACAATACCGGGTTCAAAATAAGCACTTTCAATAAAAATATTCTTTGTCTGTTCGCTCACCGCAGAAAATTGCCCTCCCATCACACCCGCCATAGCGATGGGTTGCTCTGCATCCCAAATCATCAATTCAGTTCCGGTGAGTTTGCGTGTTTCGCCATCCAGACTATCAAACTTCAAATCCTTTTGTGCTGGTTTGATAGCAATTTTATTTCCTTTGATTTTGTCTGCATCAAACGCATGCAACGGTTGACCTACAGAATGCAACACAAAATTACTGATATCTACAATGTTATTCTTAGGGTTCAATCCAATGGATTTGAGAAAATTTTTAAGCCAATCGGGGCTGTCTTTGACTGTAACATTTTGAATATAAACTCCGCTGTATCGAGGGCATTGCGCACGTGATTCCACAGATACCGAAACAGGGAGCGCATTTGAATAAACAGGTTTGGCAACTTTGGGTTTGTGCAACGGGATGTCAAGTAATGCAGAAATATCTCTTGCGGTACCAAGATGCGAAGCTGCATCTCCCCTATTTGCCGTCAGTCCAATTTCTATTATCGTATCTTCTGTAATATTAAACAACTCCTTAACCGGAATTCCAATCTTTGTTTCATTAGGTAAAACCAATATCCCGTCATGACTCTGACCTAAACCTATTTCATCTTCCGCACAAATCATCCCGTGAGATCCCTCTCCTCTAATTTTGGCTTTGCTTATGGTAAAAGGCTCGCCTTTAAGCGGGAATATAGTGATACCAACAGGTGCTACAATAACTTTTTGTCCAGCCTCTACATTAGGTGCGCCACAAACAATAGAAAGCAATTCGCCTGCACCTACATCAACTTTGGTGAGCGAGAGTTTATCGGCATTAGGATGTTGTGATTTGCTCACAACCAAACCTGTTACAAGTCCATTGAGCCCCCCTTTTACAGATTCAAATTTTTCTGTTCCTTCCACTTCCAGACCGCAATTGGTAAGCAGTTCTAAAATTTTCGCAATCGGAACTTCGGGTGAAACATATTGCAACAACTGATTGTAAGATAACTTCATCGGGACTTTCTTTGTAATTTTATTAAGTGTGCGAAATTAATCCAAAATAGGATATTAGAAGTATATACAAAAGATTAGGGTTCGCACAAATGTAAAAGCCGTCCGAGGGTCTAAAAGGATGCTTAAGATAATGCCTCAGATGACCTTTCCAATCTTATGTCAAAACACTACTTTTGCAGCAAATGCAATATTTCTCAAACATTCTAGGCACCATTGGCAACACCCCTTTGGTTAAACTGAATAAAATAACAGCCGAAGTGCCTGCCTTGGTCTTGGCAAAGATTGAAAGCACTAACCCCGGCAATTCTGTTAAAGACCGTATGGCGCTCAAAATTATTGAAGATGCAGAAGCCAAGGGCTTACTTCATCCCGGAGGAACTATTGTTGAAGGCACAAGTGGCAATACAGGTATGGGGCTTGCAATTGCGGGTGTTATCAAAGGATACAAATCAATTTTTGTAACCACTGATAAACAATCTAAAGAAAAAGCTGATTTGCTACGCGCAGTTGGCGCAGAGGTGATTATTTGCCCAACCAATGTTGCACCCGAAGATCCTCGCTCATATTACTCTGTTTCAAAAAGATTGAGCGAAGAAACCCCAAATGCTTTTTATGCCAATCAATACAACAATCAGAGTAATGTTCAAGCTCATTATGAAAGCACCGGTCCCGAAATCTGGAAACAGACAGAAGGCAAAATCACACACTTTGTTGTGGGTGTCGGCACAGGTGGAACCATCTCGGGTGTTGGCAGATACTTGAAAGAAAGAAATCCGAATATTAAAATCTGGGGAATAGACACTTACGGTTCTGCACTTAAAAAATATCACGAAACCGGTATTTTTGACGAAAAAGAAGTACACCCTTATATTACCGAAGGTATTGGCGAAGACATCATTCCGGAGTGTATTGACTTTGCTGTGATTGATCATTTTGAAAAGGTAACGGACAAAGACGGCTTGATATATCAAAGAAGACTTGCCCTAGAAGAAGGAATTATAGCCGGGAACTCAGCCGGGAGTGCAGTGGCAGGACTTGTGCAAATGAAAAACTCTCTCAAACCTACTGATGTAGTTGTAGTCTTATTTCACGACCACGGAAGTCGCTATGTCGGCAAGGCTTTCAATGATGATTGGATGAGGGAAAAAGGGTTTTTGTGAAGTATTCGTAAATATCGTTAAGCAATAGTCAATACGCAATTTAGGTTACTTTTGCACTTGTCTTATGTCAACAAATACTTTACATCTCTATAATACCTTAACCCGAAAAATTGAAGTTTTTAGTCCGATTACTGCTCCGTTTGTGGGCATATATCTCTGTGGGCCTACAGTATATGGTGAACCTCATTTAGGTCATGTACGAGGTCCGGTAACTTTCGATATTTTAAACAGATATCTATTGCATTTGGGTTACAAAGTGCGTTTTGTGAGAAATATTACAGATGTAGGTCATCTCACAGACGACAGCGATGACGGGGATGATAAAATACTCAAAAAAGCCATAGTCGAGAAACTTGAACCTATGGAAATTGCGCAGAAATACACATACAGCTATCATCAGATGTTAAACTCGCTCAATGTGATTCCTGCAAGCATTGAGCCACGTGCCAGTGGACATATTATTGAACAGATTGCCATGATCGAAGAATTGATAAAAAAGGGATATGCTTACGAATCTTGTGGCTCTGTATATTTTGATGTAAGCGCATACAGCAAAAATTATCAATACGGTGAACTGTCAGGCAGAATAACCGAAGAACTGCTTGCAGGCTCTTCCAGAAGAACATTGGAAGGTCAAGATGAAAAACGCAATCCCACTGATTTTGCACTTTGGAAAAAAGCAGACAAAACACATATTATGAAGTGGCCTTCTCCTTGGAGTGAAGGATTCCCCGGTTGGCATATTGAATGTTCGGCAATGAGCAAAAAATATCTCGGAGAAACGTTTGATATTCACGGTGGCGGAATGGATTTACTTTTTCCGCATCATGAGAGTGAAATTGCCCAAAGTAAGGGTTGCACAGGACACACTCCGGCAAAGTATTGGGTTCATCACAATATGATAACTATCAATGGACAGAAAATGGCAAAATCACTCAATAATGGGATTTTGGTAAAGGACTTCTTTACGGGTAATCATCCATTGTTAACACAAGCATATAGCCCGATGAACCTCAAATTCTTTATCATGCAGGCTCATTATAGAGGCACACTTGATTTTTCTAATGATGCTTTGCAAGCTGCCGACAAAGGTTTAGAAAGAATATTCAATGCAGTAGAAACCTTAAAAGAAATTAAACCCTTCACCCAAGGTTGGGATGCAGAAAGCTGGAAACAGAATTGCTATAATGCTTTGAATGACGACTTGAACACTCCCATTTTGATTGCCCATTTATTTGATGCTGTTAAAGCGATCAACTCTATAAAATCCGGTTTGGAAACCATTGACACAGACGGATTAAAACTCTTGCAAACATATTTCAACGTTTTCGTTACAGACATCCTTGGATTGAAGAATACAACGCAATCAACTACCGATAACAAAGAAGAAGACTTAATCAAACTTTTGATTGAAATTAGAGAAAAAGCCAAAATGGAAAAAAATTATGCGTTTTCTGACCACATACGAAATCAGTTAAGTAATATCGGAATAGAATTAAAAGACTCAAAAGAAGGTACAACATTTAACAAAAAATAAATGAATAAGCATTTTATACAGGCAGCAGTTTTTAGCCTCATTATTTGCACTATTTTCGTTTCATGTAATAATACAAACGAATCAGTCAATACAGGCAGTAATAGCAATAGTGCAGACATACCTCAACCTGAATTAAAATCTGTTTTTGTTCCTTCAATAAATGCCGATACAACATTTTATTATGTAAAAAAACAAGTTGATTTTGGACCCAGAGTACCCGGCTCTACGGCACATAAACTATGTGGCGATTTTTTGGTAAAGGAGTTGAAATCATTTGGACCAAACACACCTCAAATTATTGAACAGAACACGACTGCAATAACATTTGACAAAAAAACAATTCCCATCCGTAATATTATCGCCTCCTTTTATCCTGAAAAGAAGAAAAGAGTTTTGCTGGCAGCACACTGGGACACACGCCCCTTTGCGGAAATGGATAAAATAAATCCACACAAACCCATTGATGGAGCCAATGATGGAGCAAGTGGCGTGGGTGTGTTAATGGAAATTGCAAGACACCTTTCCATGAATGAACCTGAAGTCGGAATAGATATTATCTTCTTCGATGCAGAAGATTGGGGCGACAGCTCCGGCAGAGTTGAAGATAGTTATTGCTTGGGTTCTCAATATTGGGCACAAAATCCCCATATTCCCAATTATATGCCAGACTACGGAATATTGCTCGATATGGTTGGCGGGGAAAATGCCAAATTCGGTATTGAAGAACAATCTTGGCGCATGGCTTCGAATGTGGTGGACAAAGTATGGTCAACTGCTTACAAATTAGGATTTGAAAATGTTTTCATAACAGAAAAAAGGGGGTCTATTATTGATGATCACTATTATGTGATGAAATATAGACAGTTTCCAATGATAGATATTATTAATTATGACCCGAACAGCTTCAGTCATTTTGGAGAAACATGGCATTCACACGAAGATAATCTTAATAATATCAGCAGCACTACGCTTGAAATCGTAGCCAAAACCGTGATACAAGTTATATACGAAGAAAAAAAATAACCCCTATCACCCATATTCCAGCTTGTAATCACAGTAGGATACATGCTTGTCCGGTTTATATTGTTAAAAAATAAATATTCAATGTTTTTGCTACTGCTTCAGCGTGCTTTAGTCCGCCTGTTATATGTAAGACAGGCGAGCAAGCGTCATAGTCTAAGACAATAATTGCATTTTCTACTTCATTTGAAATGGATTAATCCATTAAAATTATTTTCGTTTCCATTTAGCCCACGAATTAATTCGTGGGCTATAAGGGAAACGAATAATCCCAACCGTTTTAACGGTTTATATAAATTAAGTTTGGTCAATAAATATAATGGTAAAAACATTGAGTTTGAACTCCAAGAATATTCTCCCGGTAAAAAATTACAACATGCCCTTTGTTATTGAAATCTATATTAGGAATAATTAGGTATCATAAAAAAAGCCCCTTGAAATTCAAGAGGCTTTTCATTATTTTACTATGATTATTAATTACTTGTTAACGATAACTTTCTTGGTAGAATTGTTTCCGTTATGGGTAGTTAATCTAATAAGGAATATACCTGCAGATTCATTACTTAAGTCAATCTCTACGTTTTTCTGATTAGGATTAACTCCTAATGTCACAACAACAGCACCCACAGAGTTAACAACCTCAACCTTGTCAACATTCTGACCAAGTCCGGCAAAATCAACATTAAACTTACCTGTATTAGGATTTGGATATACATTGAAATTAGCTCCGGTTTCATCAAATTGTGGAACATTGGTAATTAAATCACATTCTTCATTGATAACAACGTTACGGGCATAGAACAATGACTTGTTACCTGAAGGGTCAGTTACACTATAGGTAATATAATATCTACCTTCAAACCATACATCAAGATTAGTTTTAACAACCTCTACCAAAGGTAATAGGTCTCCTTCAGCGTAATAATTATCATCAATTTTTAACCCTGTAAGCATGTTAAACTCAGATCCGGGTTTAGAACAGAAATCAGAACCTGAAATAACCGGTGCTTCAGTATCAACAACTTTCACAAAACGTGTTTGTATAGTTGTATTTGCAGAAGGATCTGTAACGGTATAAACCTCTTGATACATTCCCAATACATCAGGATTTACATTTGAAGTTTCACTGATTGATAATTGTGAATTAGGATAGTAGTTATCAAAAATTGTAGGCTTAACCTTCACATATTTAGCTTTCACTTGGTGAACAAGAGTGTCCGGAGTGTTAAGAATAACAGTTGGTGCAACAAAATCACCCACAACATAATTTCTTGTTACTTCATTATAGTTTCCTGAACCATCTGTTGCTTTGTAGGTTGTTGGATAAGTTCCGGGTACATCCCACTGAACAGGTCCATTCACGCCATAAACAATCTTGAAATCAATTTGATTAGGACTCCAATAGTTATCAGTAACAGAAGTTTGGTCATACCAGAAATTACCTAATTGGATTTGCTCTCCTGTTAAGAAGACAAACTCAGGTGCAGTTCTGTCCGCTACTGTTACGTTGCGAGTAGCAGTAGTAGTATTACCTTGAACGTCAGAAACAGAATAGGTAAGAGTATATGTTCCCAATTGAGTATAATCAACAGTTCCGGAAACTGTTATTTGACTTGTTACATCTCCGTCTATATTGTCTGAAGCAGTACCCCAAGGATCATTATAGGGAGGTACATTTACTTCGATAGTGTCATTTAAGTTCCCATTCAAAGTTAAAACAGGAGCTGTTTTGTCATACAATACGAATATTTGACGTGTTTTTTCAACTGTAACACCGGATGAATTTCTTACTTTATATTTATAGAAGTAAATTCCGGATTGGTTTATATCCAAATTTGTTGTTGAAACTATTTGAGCAGTAATATCTCCGTCAACATCATCATAAGCAGTTGCTCCTAAGTCAGTATAAGTTGAACCAACCTCAACGCTTATTGTATCATCCCCATTTAGTGTAATAACAGGTAGTACGGGATTTTTACCCAAAGAAACCTTATAATCTTTATACTCAGCTAAAATACCGGGACCACACGCAATAAGCTCGTCAGTTGCTCCATAGGCAACGATTGTACGCATTCTTGTTGTTCCAAAATATGAGTTATCAATTGAAGGAACAGTAAAGGATGAACTTACAGAGTTGTTTTTTGTTTTTACTTCATGTAAAACCAATTCACTTGCAGAATATTGTCCGTCTGAATTGAAATCAATATAGATAGCTCTTGATACAGTATCTGCTGTTGATTTTCTGTTCATCTCAACAGAATATGTTTTACCAAAAATGAGATTAATATTTGGATCATCGGGAGTTAGGAAAGATTTATAACCCACGTTACCAACAGATTCATGACTAAATATTAAATTGTTATTTACATCATATACATTCAAATTATTGTTTGCAACATCTTCATTAGCATCAGTAGTTGTTGGGATACAAGGCTCAACAGCAACAATAAAATTATTTTTAACAATGAAATTTACTGAACCAGCAGAATCTGCGCTATTCCAAGCTCTGAGAGATACAGAATATGCTCCTGGTTTAGTAAAACTCACATTAGGATGTTTACCTAAAAGATTGCCTGAATAAATGCTAAATGTATTAGGAACAATCTGCCATGTAAATCTGTCAGCTTTGTCAACAATACCATCAAGGGCAATCACCTGATTTACTGCAGGTCTATCATCAGAAGTTACGATATCAATTGATGTTTTGCCGGTAGGTTCTAACACACTAACTGTTCTACAGAATGAAGAATCACCTGTACAACTTTTAACCTCTAAACATACTTTATGATCTCCGGCATCAACAAACACATATCGCATTTTATCGCCATCAATTAATGATGGTGCAACTTCAAACCCATCTACTGTCCAAGCAACATGGTTAAGACCAAATAAATTGGTAACGCTACCTTCAAAATTAACCTCTGCTCTTGCATAGGCTTGTTTAGGGTATTTTTGTTCAAAATAAGGAATAGCCGGGTTGGTTGCACCAAATACTGTTTCATAAGAAGCTATAAATCCTTCATCAGAACCTGGTGCTTGTGCGTCAAATTCAATATACATAGATCCAGAATGTGCCGTTACTGATGTTGGAACTGTTGTATTAGACATAGCGAAGCCGTCTGCCGGATGTAAAGCAATACCATTTTTATCGTCACCATCCCAAATCATCAGCTTGTGCTTGCTATTGCCTAAAAGGAACTTTTCAATTTTAAGTGTAATATCAACAGCACCGCAAGGTTTGATTAATAATCTATTAACACTGGCTTTGCCTTGAGAACCTGTCGGATACTTGTCATTTACTCCACCACCATCTATAATTCTACCGCTCCCCAATTCAGTTTGGGTTGTTCCTTTACCTAGAATAATATCTGTATATTCTGATACTTTCAAATAACGTGCTTTATTACTCATACTGGGACCGTTCACATTGGTAGCAGTAAGACTCACATTAAACTCTCCTATATCAAAGATTTGGAAAACCGAATTGTAATAACTGCCAAGCCAATTTTTTCCTCTTAAGATATCCGCATTGTCCATAACAAAACTTGCATTGTCCGGATTCGTAATTCTCCAATCCCATTTGTAGGGAGCATAAGTTGACAAATCATACAAGGTAAATTCATCTCCCTCAGTTAAACGATTTCTGTTGGCAGCAAAATTAGCAACCGGAATAGAGGGTATATCTTTAACAGTAACAGTTTTAACAATAGTATCTGTTCCTAAACAGTTGTCTGCTCTAAGTTTAATTTTGTATTTTCCTGATCCCGGAAATACAGTTGTATAATCATCACCTACATAATCGTAACCAAAACCTTTGTCCCATTTGTAATTAGCCTGTTTAGGATATTTATTATAGATAATCTGAGGTGCGTTTGCCCATACAACATCAGGAACAATAAAATCTGCTTTGAGCAATGATGGTTTTATAATGTTAATATAAAGATCTTCTGTTTCACCATAATACACCTGATTCATTGGTGTACATCCCACATTTTGATTCAAATAACTACTATTATAGCTTGTCATTACACGAATTCGAGTGAGTCCGGGTTTTGCATTACAAGGTACAGTAAAAGTAAAAGGGTCGAGAAGATAAATAGTATTATTTGTACCTCCTGTACGCTCAATCTGCTTCTGGTCAGGAGTGATACACTCATCTGCAGTGTAAGTATAATCAATATTATAATCTGCCCAAGCAATATAATAAATGTTGCAACACAATTCTCTTTGGTCAGAAGTCATTTGGTATTGATAGGTTTGTCCGGCAATTACTTCAACGGCATCAACAGCCTTATTCATAATATTTCCGGGAATCGCCCAACCACTTGATATACCTGGATCCATATTAAATCCATCGGCCTTTTTATGAAAAATCGTTTTACCATCTTGTTTCAACCAAACTTCTTCTACTGAAGGTCCATACTTGCTTGATGTATACTGATACAGAACGGCATCGCACCAAGGGGCAAAGTATCCGGTTCTTTGAGCAAAAGATGCTGTGATCATTCCCAGCATAACAACCAAAAGCATTACTAAGGACTTAGCCATCCACACGCCTTTAATATTTGTTTGTAATATTTTATTCATGACTTAAAATTTTATTTGTTTCGATTTATTTAAATTGATTTAAATGGGCTGCGGATTTTTGGAGATCCACAGCCCCTGTTTTTTTATTTTACTATAATGATTCGTTTAACTATATTAATATCTTTTCCTGAAATCTTGACAGAATAAACACCTGTGGCAAAACCTGACAAATCAACAGAGATTAATTTCTGAATAAGGTTTTTGTCAATAGTCAGAACAATTTCACCCACAGAGTTAACAATTTCAACAGATTGAACTTTGCCGGCTATATTGTCCAGATTAATATCAAACAATCCGTTAGAAGGATTAGGATAAACTTTAATAAGTTCATTTCCATCTACTGTATTGACAGAAGAAAGAACTTCACAATTTTTGTTTACCTCAACCACTCTCCAAACCTCTTCACTTCTGTTACCTGAAGGGTCTGTAACCACATAAAGATTTTTGTAGATACCTTCGATGAAGATATTTACATCGCTGTAAATAACTTCTACAAGCGGCATCAACTCTGCTGAAGAATAATAGTTATCTTCAACAATTACTCCAATTTTGTTGTTATAAACATTAAACTGGGGTGTGCAGATATAAGGGGTAACAATAGACGGGGCAATTCTGTCTAATACAACAACAGTTCTTGTAACTTCGGTTTGATTGCCCGCATCATCAATTACACGGAATAATTCAGTATATGTTCCAATTTTGTAGGGGTTTACAGTACCTGACTTGAAGATAGACAAATTACTATAATTAGTTAGGTCATCATAGATTGTGGGGTTGATGGAATTATAAGGATTATTTACATCGTGATAAATTGTATCTTCAGTATTAAGTAAAATAACAGGAGCAGTAAAATCACCTACAATATACGTTCTGGTATCGGTAGTTGAATTACCGGAACCATCAGTAGCTTTATATGTTACCGTATAAGAACCTTTCACATTCTGGTTAACAGGTCCATTAAATCCATAAGTTTTTTCAAGCACTAAGTCCTTTCCACTCCAATAATTATCTGTAGCATAAGTCATATCAGTCCAAACAGAACCAAGTGCAATGTTTGTACCTCCAATAAAATGAATTTCCGGTTTGGTTTTATCTTCCACGGTAACAACTCTATCAGATGAAGCAAAATTACCGCTTGCATCAAATACAGAATAATTAATAGTATAGTTGCCAAGATGAGTATGATCGACAGCACCATTTACCACAATTAAATTTGTAACATTCCCATCAAGATTATCCATAGCAGTAGCGCCCGGATCAACATAAGCACCATTACCTGCTTCCAAATAATCAGGATTTGCACCTAAGATAGTAATCACAGGTGGGTCGTTGTCTTTCATTACAATCACAATACGTTCCTTTTGCAATGCTGCAATATTGCTTGCATTTACTGCATTGTATCTTACATAGTACATTCCGATTGTATTCACATCTATATTAGTTGTTTTAACAACTCTGTATGTAATATCACCTTCAACAAAATCACTTGCAGAGTAGCCGGGGTCAACAAAAGTACCACCCAAAGCAACATAAATGATATTATCACCTGCAAGATTAATAACAGGAACATGGTCAGAAGAGATTAATTTCACATTATAATCTTCAATTTCACCCGCACTTAAATCTTGACAAGGACTAAAAGGAAGTGTGGAGTGCGAAGTAATAACTCTCATCCTCACTTTGCCAAGAACTAACTTACTTACTTCCGGAACTTGAAAATCAGCAGAGAACTCTTTATACTCAGAATTATAAGAATATGCTATTCTTTCCTCATCTGAGAACAAACCGTTTCCGTCCCAATCTACATAAGCAGCTCTTGAAACTCTGTTATAATTAGTCTCTCTGGACATAAATAAATTATAATGTCCTCCCGCGAATAAATTTATAACCTCAAATTCATCAGATGTAAAATTTTGATACGCTGTAGTACCGGTCGAACTTGGCTGATTAAAAATAACAGTATTAGAAGCATCCGTTATTTTAAGCAGATTATTTCCAACATCCTCAGTAACTACATTAGAAGTAACAGAACAATAATCAACAGCTTTAATAAATGAATCATTTACAACTGAACGAATAGTACCCGCTGAGTCGAGTGTATTCCAACCAACAAGACGAATATTATAAGCACCGGAAGCTGTAAATTTAACTTGTAAATCTTTAGAGTTTAAGGTATAAGGAGGAACCACTTGATAAGTTAAAGGAACAATCTCCCATCTGAACTTACTAGCGATATTAGACATTCCGGATAGAGAAACCACCTCATTTACTTGTGGTCTTACATTATCAGCACCAATCTTCAATATAGCCGTACCTGTAGGATTTTTTACAGTAATACTTTTACAAACCATTGAATCACCTGCACAAGTCATTACCATCATACACACGTCATAAGTGCCCGGAGTCGTAAACTCATAATTAAGTGTTTTACCACCATCAGATAAATTTGAAGGAGGGACAGCCACACCATCAATATACCATCCATAAGAAGGGATTCCGGATAAGTTGCCGGAAGTACTATGGAACATTGTAATTGCATTTGTAAATGCTTGATTTTGTCCGGGAATAAAGAAATCAAAAGAAGGAGAAGGAGCTGAAGGAGTTCCTAAAACAGTCGTGAAAGTAGCAATTAAACCGCTATCAGCAACAACTCCTGCTGATGTATTCAATTCAATATACATAGCCCCTGAAGTTGCCTTGATTGTAAAGGGTGTACTGCTATTTATCATATTAAAACCACCGGCCGGATGTAATGGCTTACCATTAGAACTTGTTCCGTCCCACACTCTAAGCCCATGTGTTTTATCTGCAAGTTTTAACTGTGTTACATTTAATGCAATTTCTGTTGCACCACAAGGTTGGATTAATAAACTATTGCTACTTGGTTTACCTAAGGCTCCGGTAGAATAGTTATTGGCAGGTCCACCTCTATCATAAACAGTACCATTCGGTAATTGAGTTTTATTATCTCCAATACCTAAAAGTATTTTAGAAGGTGTTTGCACGGTGATGTATGAAGGCTTACATTTAGAAGCAAAACCCTGTCCATTTGTTGCAGTCAAGCATACATCAAACTTTCCTAAATTATTCATCATAAATGAGATAATATTTGTTTTGCCTAAGTATCCTTTGGCTGTACCATCAACATTTGTGAGATCATAAAGAGACTGAATAGGGTTATTTAACTGCCAATCCCAAGAGGTAGGTCCGTTGCCGGAAATATCATAAAGAGTTAATTCATCACCAACGTCAACAGTTGTAGTATTGGCAATAAAATCAATTGTAGGAACAGCTGAAGGCACAATTACATTAAAAGTCTTGGTTACACTATCAATTCCATAACAATTTTCAGAACGTAATTTAACACTGTAACTGCCCGGTGTTGCATATTCTGTTGAGTAGTCTGTAGATGACAAATCATACCCGTCAATATCTCTGTCCCAATCGTGAGAGATAAAACCAACAGTATTTTTATTTACAAATTTAACGGGTGAGTTCACATAAATATCAGCAGGAACAATGAAATCAACTGCAAGCTTTGTACTTTTGGCAATATAGATATATAAGTCTTCAGTTTCACCATACCAGGGATAGGCAGAAGGAGTGTTTGGAACAAGCACACAACCTTTGGCTTGAGTAACAGCTCCGGAATACTTATCCAATGATATTCTTATTCTTGTCAAACCTTGTTTAACAGAACATGGGATTGTAAAGGAAATGTATGAATAAGCACCGGGAGTAGTTTTAGGAGAAGTAACAGGCCAAGATGTAGGAGAAGAATTAAGTAATTCTCCGGCATCTACAAATGAATTGTTATAATCCATGTCTATCCACAAACCGGCATAACCATTATCAGCCACTGTATTACCGGAAGAGGTAATTCCTATGCTGTAGGTAGCACCGGCAGATAACATAACGGGATTACTTTCAGAATTTACTACCTTTCCATACTCGGCTGAATTAGTCAAAGGGTTAACATTAGCAGGACCTGAGCATCCATCAGCCTCTTTATAATAAACAACGTTTGCCCCTTGTTTAATACTAATATTTTCAATATTTAACCTATCCTTACAACCATATCCGGCAGTACTAGGTCTTCTTATAGTACAATAGGGATCCCAAATTGCAGATGTTGCAATCCCATAAGAGATTGTCATGAATCCAAGTAATACTAATTTCTTAGAATATCTGCTTATCATTTCTGTTTTATTTATTTTTAATATTTTCATACACACAATTCTTTTTTAATTTTACTTATACGCTCAATTACTTTATCATCATTAATTTTAAAGACACATTTACTTCAGCACTTTGGATATTCAACATATAGACACCTTGTGCAAATCCAGACATATCTATGCGTAGTTTTCCATTTACAATTTCATTAGAAGAAATGCTTTTAATGTTTAACCCAACCGCATTTACAACCTCTATTTTATTCACTTGATGATTAAAATCTTTAAAATCAACAGTAAATACCCCATCTAATGAAGGGTTAGGATATACAATGATATTCTGGTTAGAAACAACATCATTCACACCTGTAACTAAATCACAAGCATCTGAAATAAGTACTTGTTGTTTTGCTAAGTTCGACTTATTGCCGGATGGGTCAATAACTGAATAGGTTACATTATATGAACCAATTTCCCAAGGGTTAACATCTGAGAATATTGTTTTAACCAAGCCATACAAAACATCAGAAGAATAATAGTTATCAGTTACTATAATGGTAGATTTGGTATCAAAATCAATTCCAACTTTTGAACAAATAGAAGGAGCAGAAATAACGGGAGATACTCTGTCAACAACATTTATCCAACGTGTCTTGATAGTAGTATTTCCATTACCATCAGACACTTTATATGATTCAGAATATAAACCAATCTCGTTGATATTCAAATTGGTATTATATTCAACGTCTAAAGTATTAGGAGCAAAGGAATTATCACTAAATGAAGGTTGAACCGGAGTGTATGCTGTACTAACATCATGAATAACTGTATCAGCGGTATTAAGCATGATAACAGGAGGTGTATAATCATCTACGATGTAAGTTCTTGTTAATGTACTGCTGTTTCCTGAACCATCAGTAGCAGTATAATCAACAGTATAAACACCTTTTATATCCCAACGAACGGGACCATTTACTCCATATACTTTTGTTAATGATATGTCTTTTACTGACCAATAATTATCAGTAACGCTTGTTTGATCATACCAGAAATTACCTAATTCAACAAGATTTGTACCCACAGGATGTATAACAGGGGCTTCGGTATCCTCAACCACAACTATTCTAGTCTCATTAGAAGAATTTCCTGCTGCATCTGTTGAAGTATATTTAATCTGATAACTTCCTAATATATTTTCATTTACATTAGAATTTACAACAACTTGAGCAGAAATATCACCGTCAACAGCATCAATTGCAGTATAACCCGGTTCAGCATAAGTACCGGAAAGCACTTCTATTGTATCAGGATTATTTCCAAGTAATGTTATAACCGGTGCTGTATTATCATCTGTAACAATAACAGTTCTAACAACAGGAGAAGCACTTACACCGGATGAATTCTTAACATTATAAGTGATTGTATAAGTACCGAGGGTATTAATATCCAAATCAGATTGGGTTTGAATTCTATATGAAATATCACCTTCAAAACTATCTGTTGCAGTTGCACCCGGGTCAGTGAAAGCAAGTCCTTGTTCTGTATAAGTGGTTGCATTACCATTGAGAGTAAGAGTCGGAACGTTAGTTAAAGAAGTTAACTGTACCAAATATTCTTCAAATTCACCAACAGAAAGAGGACCACAAGGGGAAGGTTCTTCGTTTTGGAACGAAGTAACCACACGCATTCTAACGGGTGAATTGGTATAAGCAGTTTCACTATCCGGAACTTTAAAACTTGCCATCGAACTCTTACTATTGGTATTAATATTACGCAGAACTCTTTCGGTAGAATCAAAGAAGCCATCTCCGTTAAAATCAATAAACACTGCATGAGAAACAGCAGCAGCATTTGTACTTCTTGTTAAAGTTACAGAATAATTGCCGCCTAAAATCATTGGAATTTTAGTTGCGCTAGGAGAAGTAAAAGCTTCGTATCCAACCTCTCCTGATAAAGAGTTTTGACTAAAGATTGTCTCCGAACCTTTTGAAATTTTAACATTATTAACGGATACATCACTACTTACAATTTGTACATTTGGAACACAATAATCCACAACAGCGATATAGGTTAATTTTGTCAAAACAGCTCCTGTTAAAGCAGAGTCGTTGCTATTCCATGCAGACAAAGTAATATCGTAAGCACCTGCCTCTGTAAACGAACCTCTTAAGTCCTGACTATATTCATTAAAAGGAAATTCAAAATTAAATTTACCCGGAGGGTTGATTGACCATAAGAATTTATTGGCTTTGTCTGTAACTGACTTAATAATAATAGGAGTATAAGCATCCGGTCTACGATTGTTTGCAGTGAAATCTATATTCGTAGGATCTGTTGGGTCAACTACGGTAATATATTTTACAAATCCTGAACCAATTGGATCTCCATATACGTCAAAACTACCTACACCACTATGGCAATTAGATTTAATCCATAATGAAATCTTATAAGTACCGGCAGCATTAAAATTATAATTAAATGCTTCGCCATCTCCTAACAATTGACCCGGAGGAACATCTACACCATCCACTTGCCAATAGTATTCAGGTAATCCGGCAATATTTTGAGATGTGCTTCTGATTTCAGTGATTGCATTCGTATATGCAACAGGTTGATTATTGCCAACAGTAATAGAAGGAACTGGTGTACCTAAAACACCGTAATCAGTTTCAAAATATGCGATCAAACCACTATCAACTGAGCCTGATGTTTTGGTATCTAATTCCATATACATAGCACCGGAATATGCCACAACTTTAAATGGCTGTGTTGAGTTCGAAGGGTTAAATCCACCTGGAGGGTGCAAAGGAACGCCAAAGGAAGGATTTGGACCATCCCAAATTTTCAAATTATGAGAAACCTGAGCAAATTTAAATTGTACAACATTTAATGTGATAGCTTTTGCTCCGCAAGGCTGTATTCTTAGCCTACATATTGAAGGATCTCCATTTGCTCCGGTTTGATAATTAGCTGTTGGACCACCTTTATCATATATAGTACCTTTACCCAATTCAGTCGCAGAAAGTCCTGCTCCTAATCTGAATTCTGAATAAGGCACTACCTCAATATATTCATCCTTGCATCTTTTAAAACTTCCGAGATTATTACTAGCATCAAGACATACATCAAAATGTCCCATATCTTGCAGAATAAATTTAGTAGCATTATATCCTCCACCTAATCCTATTGGAACACCATCTACATTTGTTAAATCCAAATAATTAGGGTTAGAAATTGTCCAATTCCAACCGGTTGGACCTTCGGATGAAATATCTCTGAGAATGATTTCGTCAAACTCTTCTATGATTGTCCTATTAGAATAAAAATCGGTCCCTGGAACCTTAGAGGGAGCCTTTACGTTAATAGATTTTGTAACACTATCCGCAGTACCGCAACCTTGAATTTTTAATCTTAGAGGATGCACGCCAACAGACGGAGGAATCATAGTATAATCTACTGAAGTAGCATCCGTTCCATCCAAATCCCAATCCCAGGTAAATGGCCATGATAATTTATAGGATGTGTTTTTGAAAGTAACAGGTGAGTTCAAATAAACATTGGATGGGACCAGAAAGTCAGGTGCTTTTTCCACTTTAGGAGCCGCAATTACCTGTACATCAAAATCCCAAGTTTCACCATAGTGATTGGTGAAATTACAACCCATACTTGCATTAAGCGGATAACCACTATAATCTATAGCGATTCTGAGTCTGTATATACCCGGAGCCATTCCGCAAGGAATTGACAACTTTCTTTGACATTCTGTTCTTGCACTATATGTCATTCCAAAATTTGTTCCTTGATCTAAGTATTCACTGTCAGAGAATTTATTGTCTAAGTTATAGTCGAACCACACAAAAATACCACGCTGTACGCCACCGGACGGTATGGTAACTTTTAAAACATACGGTGTAGCATTTGTAACCAACTGAATCGGCATTTCATTAAAATATGAATAAGATGTTCTTACAGTTCTGCATAAGGAAGTCTCATCATGATAATAATTGCCTAACTCCATTTTCTCAATCCAATTACCCCAACCGCTAGGATTCGAACAAGGATTGTTAGATCCCGTATAGGTATGTACTCCTGCACAATATGGAGCCGGGTTTGTTGTAAAATCATCAATTGCAATGGATTGAGAAATCCCGATTCTCGGAATTAAACTAAAAGATACAACTGCAACCCATAAATAAAATTGATGCACGTTGAATCTGAGCGTAGTAAACATTTTTTTCATATCTGTATTTTGTTAGATTGTACATTTTGATACTTTGAATAGGCGATATTAGACAATATTAAACATACTGCCAAATTTTTTTTTATTTTTTTTTGGCATTCAAATTTCAGACACTGTTTATGTTTTAAACAATTGAAAATACTTTAATGTTATCTTTACTCATATATGATTTGAATTTCTTCGCTTCGTGGAAGAGACTGGCAGGTTAAAATATATCCTTCGTCAATTTCAGAATCACTCAGCCCTTCTCGTTCCATCATCTCAACCTTGCCTTTGAGCACTTTGGCTCTACAAGTGGTGCAAACGCCCACTGTACATGAATAAGGAGGTTGAAGTCCGGCTGCATTGGCTGCATCTAAAATAGTCTGGTTTTCTTTTACTTCTATCTCAATGGTTTTTCCATACAGTGTAACCTGTACTTTGGCTTTGCCGGAGAATCCTTTTTTGCCTTCGCTTTGCACATCCGATACCTTGCTTTCGTGTTTTGTTGTAGCTCCAAAATATTCGCTATGAATATGAGTTGCATCTATGTCAATATTTACCAATCCTTGCATAACAACATCCATCATAGGACTTGGTCCACATATATAATAATGAGCGGAAGCATAATGTCCGGCTATTTTATATTTCAAAATATCTACTACAACAGATTCGGTTAGAAACCCTTTCAGACCAAACCACATCATTGGTGCTTTGTCATAAGAATAATAGATTTTAAATCTGTCTTTGTTTTGTTTTTCCATTTCATCTAAAGCAGATTTGAAAATGACAGCATTTATATTCTGGTTGGCGTAAATCAAATAGACTTTTGATTCAGGTTCTTGCGAAAGAACAGTCTTTGCAATTCCCATCAAAGGCGTTATACCGCTACCTCCCCCGAATAGTATATATACTTTAGTGTTGATTGGCTGCGGTTCAACTATAAATTTTCCATTGGGAGGCATCACATTGAGGAATGCACCTTCTTTTAATTGGTTATTTATATATGTTGACATTTTACCACCCTCTACTTCTTTGATAGTAACCGCTAAATCCGAATCAATATAAGGAGAAGTGCAAATACTATAGGAACGCCTGACACTTTCATTTTTGATTTCTGCTTCAATAGTCAAGAACTGTCCAGCCTTATAGTGAAACTTATCTTTTATAATTTCCGGAATTTCAAAAAAAACAGTTACCGCTTTATCTGTTTCTCTATTTACTTTTTTTACTTTAAGATTATAAAAGCCTGGAATTGTTGTCATGCAAGATGTTTTGTTATACTAATTTATGTTTGAGCAAATACTCTGCTATCTGAACTGCATTGGTGGCTGCGCCTTTGCGCAAGTTGTCAGAAACTATCCATATATTAAAGGCATTGGGTTGACTAAAATCCTTTCTGATTCGTCCGACCCACACAGTATCATTGTTGTGTGCATCAATAGGCATAGGATAGGAAAGTTCTTTGGGGTTATCTTTAAGCCTAATACCATAGGTATTATTATTATAGAGGGAGAAGATTTGTTCGATTTCGAAGGGTCTTAAAGTTTCGACATTCACGGATTCGCTATGACCTCCGATTACCGGTATTCTCACTGTAGTTGCAGTTATAGCAATCTTTTCATCACCTAGAATTTTTCTTGTTTCATTCATCATCTTCATTTCCTCTTTGGTGTAGCCATCTTCAACGAAGACATCAATTTGAGGAATAACATTCAAATCTATCGGATAGGGATACGCTTTTTCAGAATCTTGTTCGCCTTTCCTTTCTGACATTAATTGTGCTACAGCTTTGGCACCTGTCCCTGTAACGGATTGATAAGTAGAAATGACGAGTCTTTTAATTCCGAACTTATTATATATAGGAGATAAAGCCACTACCATTTGAATGGTACTACAGTTGGGGTTGGCAATAATTTTATCGGTTTTGGTTAACAAATGGGCATTAACCTCGGGTACTACTAATTTAATGTCCTTATTCATACGCCAGGCAGAACTATTGTCTATTACAGTTGTTCCGACTGCTGCAAAACGAGGGGCCCATTCATGTGAAACATTTCCTCCGGCAGAGAATAGAGCTATCTGTGGTTTTAATTGAATTGCCTGTTCAAGAGAAACAATGGAATACTGATTGCCTTTATAAAGTACTTTTTTTCCTATTGATTTAACAGAAGCAACGGGGATAAGTTCTGTTATAGGAAAATTTCTTTCCTCTAATACTTCCAACATTTTGGTTCCTACAAGTCCTGTTGCACCGACAACCGCCACTTTCATAAATCTCTTACATTTTTTAGTCGTGCAAAATTACTCCAAGTTTACAAACTTAGAAAGCTCATTTTGCATTTTTGCAAACGCATGTAAGTGTTTGTTCAAATGAAGCCTTACTTAGACACAAGCTCAAATCTTGATTGAACCTTTTTCCAGTCAAGAACTTTCCACCAGTTTTTTACATAATCCGGTCTGCGGTTTTGATAATGCAGATAATAGGCGTGTTCCCAAACATCTATGCCCATCAGCGGCACTCCTTTCAAGTCGGAAACATCCATCAAAGGATTATCTTGATTGGGTGTTGAGCCAACTTCCAATTTTCCATTGTTAAAGGTCAGCCATGCCCATCCTGAGCCAAAACGTGTTTTTGCTTTTTCTTCAAATAAGTTCGCAAACTTTTCAAACGAACCAAAATCTCTGTCTATTGCTTTTGCCAATGTTCCTTGCGGAGATGTTTGAGGAGTAGGAGACATAATATCCCAAAACAACTCATGATTATAGTGCCCTCCGGCATTATTTCTCATTTTTGCAGAATATTTTGAGATATTTTTGAGAATATCTGACACATCTGTATTTTCAGAAACATTTTCAGCTTTGGCTGCATCCTGAAGGTTTTTGGCATAAGCAGCCGCATGTTTGCTGTAGTGAATCTCCATAGTTTGTGCATCTATATAGGGTTCAAGCGCATTGTATGCATATTGTAGCGGCTTCTGTGTCAATCCAACTTTCAAAAGAGGTTCATTCTGATTAAAATTATTCGCATTGTCCATTGCACTTACTTCAAGTGCAGTTGACCCTATCAAAGTGCTTGCAAGACCCAATCCTATTACTGCTTTTCCACCGGTTGACAAAAACTCTCTACGGTTAATTCCTTTTTTATTCTCTTCCATAATTTAAAAGTATTGTTTATTTGAGCACCAAAAGTACGAATCTCAAACGAATTGAAATTCAATTATCCATAAAGACAGCATTTTTTTGTATAACTGACGGAAAATGCTTTTATATAGGAACGAGTTATATGGATTTCACTCCATACTGCACAGCCAGGTTTTTGAGCATATCCTCAGACATTTTATTTAAATCAAAATCCGGCTTCCATCCCCAGTCTGTTCTGGCGCGGGTGTCATCAATACTTGCGGGCCACGAATCGGCAATAGCTTGACGTTGATCAGGTTTGTATGTGGTTGTGAATTCAGGAATGAATTTTTGAATAGCAGCTGTAATTTCTTCGGGCGAAAAACTCATGCCGGCAAGGTTATAGCTGGAACGTATCAGTATTTTTTCAGCAGGAACATCCATCAATCCTATTGTTGCTTTAAGTGCATCCGGCATATAAAGCATAGGAAGCGTTGTTTTTTCGCTGAGGAAACATTCATGATGTTTTGTTTTCAATGCGTCATGATAAATGCTCACGGCATAATCAGTTGTTCCTCCACCGGGTGCGGACTTATACCCAATCAAACCCGGATAGCGCAGACTTCTCACATCTAAACCGTATCTTTTATAATAGTATTCACAATAGCGTTCTCCCGCCAACTTGCTTATACCATATACCGTGGTTGGATCCATAATACAAAATTGAGGAGTGTTATGTCTTGGTGTGTTGGTACCAAAAACTGCAATGGATGAGGGCCAATAGACTTTGGCGGTTTTATATTCGAGCGCTGCATCAAACACATTGAACAAGCCGTCCATATTCAATTCCCATCCGAGTTTGGGCTTTTGTTCTGCTGTTGCGCTCAACAAAGCGGCTAAGTGATAAACCTGAGTGGGTTTGTATTTGGCAAACACCGCTCCTAATTGCGCCTTGTCCAAAACGTTCAAGGTTTCAAACGGACCTGATTCAAACACAGGGCTGTCTGATTTTCTGATATCGGATGCAATTACATTACTGTCACCATAAATTTGCCTAAGTGTTTCGGTCAATTCAGTACCTAATTGTCCGCAGGCTCCTATTAATAGAATTTTGTCTGTATTCATTGAGGGTGCAAATTTACTGATTTTTGGTTCAATGTATCGAGGTTTATGTTATATAAAGAACATTACTTTTGCATGCTGTAAAATGTCGCAACCCCTATTCTCCATACTCATTCCTACTTGGAACAATTTGCCTTATTTGCAACTTTGTGTGGAGAGCATCCTCAAACATTCTACCTACCGACATCAGCTAATCTTGCACATTAACGAAGGAACGGACGGAACGCTTGACTGGGCAAGGAACAATGATCAAATTGAGTTTACGCAAAGTTCGGAGAATATTGGAATATGCGAGGCGTTAAACTTAGCTGCAACCAAAGCCACGACTGATTATATCTGTTATTTTAATGATGACATGTATGCGCTACCTGCTTGGGACAAAGTGTTGTTGGAACAGATTGAGCAATTAGGTCACCATCAATTCTTTTTTTCTGCTACCATGATAGAGCCTTTTGCAGGCAAGAATATGTGTGCCATTGGCGGATACAATTTTGGCACCAATCCCGCTAATTTCAATGAAACTGAGCTTCTTTCGCAATTTGCTGATATTCCTAAGAAAGATTGGTGTGGCGCAAGTTGGCCTCCCAATGTGGTGCATAAATCGCTTTGGGATAAAGTAGGCGGATATAGTCTTGAATTTAGTCCGGGCTTGTATTCCGACCCTGATTTCAGTATGAAACTTTGGCAAGTTGGTGTGCGAGAGTTTAGAGGGATTGCAAATAGCAGGGTGTATCATTTCGGGTCAAAATCGCTCAAAAGAATCCAGATGAATGACGGGCGCAGCACTTTTAAACAGAAATGGAAAATGACTCCGGGGTTCTTTGACAAACATTACTTACACAAAGGTAAAGAATGGAGCGGAACACTACCGGAGGCGAAAAAAAACCTCTCCTATTGGGTTAACAGGTGTCGGGTGAAATTTATTTTTTTCTAAAAAACATCTTGACCGGCACTCCGTTAAAATCAAATTCTTTTCTCATCTGATTTTCAATATACCTTTTGTATGCATCTGTCAAGTATTGCGGCAGGTTGCAGAAGAAAACAAAGCAAGGATAATTGGTTTTGAGTTGTGTGGCGTATTTGATTTTGACATGCTTACCCTTTTTAGATTGCGGAGGATGACGTTCCATTATTTCTTGAACAAACTCATTTAGTTTTGACGTAGAAATGTGTTTGTGTCGGTTTTCATACACCATTTGAATCTTTTGTACCGTATCATAAATTCTCTGCTTGTTGATGGCGGAGATAAACAATATCGGAAAGTCGGAGAAGGGTTGCACACGCGAATGAATTACCTGAGTATAGTCTTTGGCGGTATGTGTATCTTTTTCAACTATATCCCATTTATTGACCAACACCACAATTCCTTTGCCTCTTCTGTGTGCGAGGTAGAAAAGATTGACATCCTGTGCATCCATTCCGATTGTGGCATCTATCATGATGACACAAATATCCGCTTCTTCCATAGACCTGAGAGAGCGCATTACCGAGTAAAACTCAATGTCTTCAATCACATTCTTTTTTCTTCGAATACCCGCAGTATCAATCAAAATCATCTCCTTGCCAAAAGCATTATAATGCGAGTGAATACTGTCACGCGTTGTGCCGGCAACATCTGTAACAATATTGCGGTCATTGCCAAGCAAAGTATTGGTCAACGAAGATTTGCCGACATTGGGACGACCTAAGATAGCCACCTTTGGAATAATCACTTCTTGAATATCAGCTTCAGGTTCTTTGGGCAATAGTGCTACAACCCTATCGAGCAGTTCTCCCGTTCCGGTTCCGGAAAGCGAAGAAATAGTATAAAGTTCATCAAAACCAAAGCTGTAGAACACACTTGCTTGGGGAATCAGCATTTGATTATCCGTTTTGTTGGCAACAATAATAACCGGCTTGCCTGTTTTGCGAAGCACATTTGCAAAAGCCATGTCGAGGTCTGTAATATCATTGGTAACATCCACCACAAAGAGCAACAAATCACTCTCTTGGATAGCAATATTCACTTGTTCTACGATGGCTTTTTCAAAAACATCGCTACTGTTGGGCACATACCCGCCTGTATCAATAACAGTAAAGCTCCTGCCTGTCCATTCACATTCACCGTAGTGCCGGTCTCGGGTTACACCGCTTGAGTCGTGCACAATGGCTTTGCGCTCTCCTGTCAACCTGTTAAACAAGGTGGATTTGCCCACATTGGGTCGTCCTACTATGGCTACTATATTTCCCATTTTCTTTAATTTTTATACCCAAATCTTTTCAAAAACAACTCTTTTTTACGCCAGCCTTCGGCTACTTTTACTCTCAAATCCAAAAAAACATGTTTTTCCAGAAACGTTTCTAATTCTCTTCTTGATTTAGTACCAACACGCTTAATCCCCTCCCCTCCTTTGCCTACCAATATTCCTTTTTGACCTTCTCTCTCAACCATGATAAAAGCCCGAATGTTTATGATATTATTTTGCTCCTTAAAATCTTCCACAATCACTTCGCAACTGTATGGAATCTCTTTTGAATAAAGATAAAAAATCTGTTCACGGATAATTTCAGAAACAAAGAAACGCTCGGTTCTGTCAGTTATTTGGTCATCAGGGAAATAAGGCATTCCTTCGGGAAGATAACTCACAATTTTTTCTAATACTATTTTGCTGTCAAACCCATACAAAGCACTCACCGGAATTACATCCTTAAATAAGGGATTTTGGATAAGTTCTGCAATTCTTTCTTCCACTCTTTTTTGAGTACTCAAATCAATTTTGTTCAATAACACCAACACCGGCAACCCTGATTCTTTGAGCTTATTTATTATCAAATCATTCACAGGTTCTTCCACCTCAAGCATATACAAGACAAGGTCGCTGTCTTCCAAGGCAGTCCACACAAAGTCCATCATGGCATTGTGTAGTTCATAAGCTGCTTTAATCACACCCGGAGTATCTGAAAAAACAACTTGGTAGTTTTCATCCGTTACCACACCCGTAATGCGATGCCTTGTAGTAGAGGCTTTAGGGGTAACAATAGAAAGTTTTTGACCCACAAAATGGTTCATAATAGTGGACTTCCCTACATTGGGACGTCCAATAATTGTAACAAAACCCGACTTAAAAGGCATGGCGTGAAGAAGAGTGCAAAGGTAAGCGACAATGCACAAAGGACAATTTAAAAATATTGATGGCTGAGAACTATGCGTGCGTTAATGTTTCTGTTCTTATCCACCAACAGTTATTTCATGTATGAATTTGATATTACATTTGCTGTGCAAATCCAAAGTAAAGGCAATCGGGATGTAGCGCAGCCAGGTAGCGCACTTCGTTCGGGACGAAGGGGTCGCTGGTTCGAATCCAGTCATCCCGACACCTTGTTTTTGAATCACTTATTTGAGTAATTTCGCAACCCATGAAAAGAGATGATTTGGTTTTTGGTCTTATCCATCAGGAATTGAAAAGACAGCAGGAAGGAATAGAGTTAATTGCTTCAGAAAATTTTGTGAGTAAACAAGTAATGGAAGCAATGGGAAGTGTTTTGACAAATAAATATGCGGAAGGGCTTCCCGGCAAGCGCTATTATGGCGGATGTGAAATTGTGGATCAAACCGAAGAACTTGCCAGAGAAAGACTCAAAGAACTTTTTGGTGCAGAATGGGCAAATGTTCAGCCACACTCAGGCGCACAAGCTAATGCTTCTGTGATGCTTGCTTGCCTTAAGCCCGGTGATAAGATTTTAGGGTTCAACCTATCTCACGGAGGACACTTGACACACGGTTCTCCTGTGAATTTTTCAGGCAAACTCTATAACCCCGTTTTTTATAATGTAGAAGAAGAAACCGGAAAGATTGATTTTGACAAAGTTGCGCAACAAATCATAGCCGAAAAACCCAAATTGGTCATAGCCGGAGCTTCCAGTTACAGTCGCGATTGGGATTATGCCAAAATGCGTGCTGCTGCAGACCAAGTTGGAGCATTATTAATGGCAGACATTGCGCACCCTGCCGGATTGATTGCCACAAAACTACTTAACGACCCCCTTAAGCACTGTCATATCATAACTTCTACAACCCATAAAACGTTGAGAGGACCCAGAGGAGGCGTGATTATGATGGGCAAAGATTTTGAAAATCCTTTTGGCGAAAGGACTCCCAAGGGCGAACTCAAGATGATGAGCGCATTGCTTGATTCCGGTGTATTTCCCGGTACACAGGGAGGTCCATTAGAGCATGTGATTGCAGCAAAAGCAGTGGCTTTTGGCGAAGATTTACAACCCGAATACTCCGACTATTGCAGGCAAATAATCAAAAATGCACAAGCCATGGCAAAAGAGTTTATAGCAAGGGGCTACAAGTTGATATCAGGCGGAACAGACAACCATTTAATGTTGATTGACCTCAGACCCAAAGGTGATGCTATCACAGGCAAATTGGCAGAAAACACACTCGGTTTGTGTGGTATTACCGTAAACAAAAATACAGTTCCGTTCGAAACCCGTTCACCTTTTGTAACATCCGGTATCAGAGTGGGTACACCCGCCATCACCACCAGAGGAATGAAAGAGGATGCAATGCCCGAAATTGTTACCTATATTGACGAGGCTATCATGAACCACGACAATGAAACCAAACTGAAATCCATCCACGAACAAGTGAAAAAGCTGATGGCTAAATACCCTTTGTATCAGGGGTAAATACTCCTCTAACAATATGTAAAAAGTCAGTTCGGATGCCGAACTGACTTTTTGTTTTACATCCATGGTAGGTGTTGTCACCAAGCACTCCTGACGAATCCGGTTTCTTTGAATTTGATTAAATAAAGCTGATAATGCTATAATCACAATTTAAATATAAAACAACGATACAATTTACAACCTTCTTGTGTGCTAAACGCTTGTTAGCTGTTGTCCGATAATTTCACTTTATTTTTTATTCAGTTTTTCTGCAAATGCAATTATATGCCCGTCAATGTCTGCAAAATAACAAACTTTGTCGCCCCAATCTTGGACTTTAACATCACTTATTAGTTTTGCTCCGATTTTCATAGCATTTTCAAATTCGAGTTCAATATTTTCAACGTAAAAATAAAGTTCGCATCTTGGAATTCCGTTTCCTTGGTCCGGATGCGGTGTTTTGCCCGAAAGTATTTTGGCAATTCCTTTGTTTGGCATTAGCCCTAATTTGCAGTTTTCGGCAAGTCTAAACTCTGTCATTCCAGCAACATTTAAGTCGGGTTTTTGTCGAAATAATTTTGTATAAAAACCAGCACTTGCTTGTTGGTCATTTACGTATAATATAGTTTCTATGAGTTGAATGTGTTTCATTTTGTCCATTTTATTTTTACAGCTGACATAATATCAAGTGCAAGTTGTGTTCTATTTAGTGTTGCAAAATCCTTTTTTGATGAATAATTCAAAAAGTTATTGGTAAAATTTTTGTTTAGTTCAAGCACTATAAGCAAATAAATCATTTGCTATACTTATTTGTACCTTGCTATACACCTGAACCCAAATACACCTTTGAAATCCTGATAATGTATAGCACTATCCTTGTTGATGTGAATTTTGTATTCACTCTCGTAACGCACAAGTTCCGGGATATCCGAAGCAATAGCCTTTACTCCTGCTGTGCTCCCAACTGATGTCAAACTAGCATACATTGCCGAATCAAGAGGCGAATAGGATAAAGCAGAAAATCCACTTTTAACCTGTTGTACCGCCCAAGTCCTGAATTTACAATATTGCTCTATTTGTGCTGGTGTCAAACCAACTACTATTGAATCCTTATATGCGTTGGAACGAGATGTGAAAATATTACTTCCATAACGTTTTATGATTGCGTTTGTATCAGGAGTATAGAATGAAACTGCAGTATCACCGCTGATTGTTCTGACAACATAGCAAAACTGCCGCCAATCACTGATACATATTTCTCTCTTGTCAACATAATACCCCATCGTTTTGATGTATTGTGTTCCAAAAGGTGTTTTTCTTGCCGGAGCATAAACCCAACCAAGCTGGAAAAGTCCAAGTACAATTGTCGTAATCGTCAATAAATATTTGTTCATTAATGAAGTCTGTTGAATGAAGCAAATGTATATTTCATTTTTGTAATTGGTGACAACACCAATCATAGCTACAAAATTCATTCAAGATATTTGGTTTGGGCAAAGTAAACTTTAAATCGCACTCCTTTGCCACCCATAATTTTCATTGCGGTCATTTTGTGGATGGAGATAATTTAGAAAAAATAATTCAGTTCAGGCGCGATGATTTAAACAGTTATTATGATAAAACAAAACAAGGTATTTCGCCATTAACCAAGCTCCTAACTATTATTTTTCGTTTTCCCATAAAACAATACCTCCAAAGCCAATCTGAGCCTCTGAAAGCATATAAAACAAAAGATAAAAAATTGATGGAGCGGTTTTTCGAATCGGAATAAGTCAAATTAGAAATCAATCCATTCAATCACAAACCACAATCTTTGCGTCTGCTAATACCTGATTGTCTTGTACAAGTCTGATAAAATATATACCAGCCGGAAGATCTTCCCTGTTCAAGGTAATGGCTTGCCCGACAATACCGCTAATACGGACAATATTCTTGCCGAATATATCTGACACAAACAATGTTGCATCATTTAGAACTGTGGTAGTTTGAATCACCGTTTGTTCAGAAAAAGGATTGGGATAAATCCTCAATTTTTTGTCAAAAGCGCACAAATAC
This sequence comes from Bacteroidota bacterium, assembly GCA_023957335.1. NCBI lineage: Bacteria > Pseudomonadati > Bacteroidota > Bacteroidota bacterium. The sequence goes on from JAMLHC010000003.1 coordinate 296,769, forward strand.
GCACTCAGCGCTTCTGATTGTAAAATCACCGTTTTCTTAGCTTCTACATGATTGCCCCATGTGTCCGAAAGCGTTAAACGCAGGATATAGTTACCCGTTGCCAATGTACGAGTATCCCATGTAGCAAGTGTTCCATTTCTAACCTCATTCGTGATATTGCCTGTTAAAGGAGTCCAGACAATATCTCCTTCTTTTTGAAAATCAACTTTATATTGTGCAAAGTCCATCAAAGGGCTTGATTTTGTCTTGTCAATCCATGCCGAACCGATGATGGGAATATCGGTATTAATGTTGCCTATCACCGGTTGTGCAATATTTGCCAACCATACTACACTCCGGTCAAACGCAATGGGGTCTTGAGGAATAACACTTTGTGCTACAACCAAAACAGACTGCCCTATTGCAGTAGGGACGCCTACAGTTTGGGTTGAATACGCAAACACAAAAAAGGAATTTCGCTCACTTCTGACAGCAGAGGAAACAACCACATTGGCATTGAAATAAAAAGATGAATCAGAGGAAAAACAATAACCGCCCGAACCATCAACCCAATAGCTTTCTCCGGTAATTTTCGAGGTGCCAAATGACCCCACTTCCCCCAGAATACAACCTTTGATATATAATTTCTTACTGTCAAAAATATAAAGACTCCAAGTAGTAACGCTTGAGTTTTTGATATGCAAATTTCTGTCATTTAATGGTGCAGTAAAGTCCGGGTAGCTAGCATTATCAACCAAACCCGACACACTGCTCGAATCATTCCCGGTAAACCACAGACCAATTGCCCTAATCTTAGAATCTGAAACTGCAATATCAGAGCCTCCAAGCGGCATCATACCCCATTCGATATGTGTAGAATTATTGACTTGAATATTATAATCAATACCACTTACACCCACTGTTGAATTGTTAAAGGTATATGAACTCAAACTGTCCCCGGATGGAAAATTGTGATTAATAACCGCTGTTGACGGAAAATGATGCCATAGCAACGCTTGTTGTACGTTTTGCAACTGAAGATTGACATTGTCCATAATGATAAATTCTCCCGTAAGATTGCAACCATTGATGGAAATACTGCCGTTGCCGGAAAGTCCTGTTGTGGTGAAATCCGTTTGAGTTACATTATTCATCACTACTACACCGGAGTCTGACACAGTAAAATTGTGTGTAAAACCGCCATAATTCAACTTTGTATTTGAAAAATTCAGATACCCGTGTTGAAAAACAAGAATGGTGCGCTGATAAAAGAATTGTTGAGGAAAATTGAGCAAAGAAGAATCTGCGAACACCTTACCATACCCTACAATCAACAAGTCGCCCAAGATATTTGCATTAGCATTTTTGAAAATAACAACACCGTCATTCATTACCAATATCGGTCCGGAATGATTCCAAGTTCCTGTAACAAACAAGGTATCTTTTGCAGTGAATCCGACAATCAAGGTATCTCCATGTGTCACAGTATTGGGACTAATTTCGAAATTAAACTTTTCAGCTTGCATTATTTGTGCAATCCCCCCAATAACAGACGAAGACACAGTCTTGGATGGAATAATATTGCTTTTAATTATGGGCTGGCTTTGTTGTTCAAAAGCAGAATTTAAGAAGCTGTTCATTGTGCTCAAATGCAGTGATTGAGCCAAGACATTGCTCACAGGAGCACCAATAAGCAATAATAATAATATTTTTTTCATGGTTAAAATTTGGTTTGATTGGATAACTGTTGTGTAGATTACTCTTCCAGCTCTTTTTTCAATCCTTCCAATATCGTTCGCACTTTCTTCAGTCGTTGAGTAATATCCTGCTGTATTTCAAGTTTATGATTAGATATAGTTAAAATTTCTTTAGCTCCTGCAAGCGTATAACCCTTCTCTTTCGTGAGATCGTGAATTTGGGCTATCAACTTAATATGTTCTGCGCGATAAATTCTCTCTCCTCCCTTAGTCTTTAAAGGTTTAAGTTGTTCAAACTCAGTTTCCCAAAAACGCAATAAAGAAGTTTTAACCTTAAACATTTTGGCAACTTCTCCAATCCTGAAATTTTTGCGTTCATTAGCGTGCTCCATAGCCCTATAAAATTAGTCAAACGATTGATTAGGCAAGGAAGCAAGTTCAACAAGTTTCCTAAATTCTTCATCAGTCAAGTCATTATGAAAAAAGTAAGTGGGGTTCACAACATTTCCGTTAATGTGAACCTCATAATGCATGTGCGGACCGGTTGATTTACCGGTGTTTCCTACTCTGCCAATAAGTTGTCCTCGCGTTACCATTTGACCTTTCTTAACCTCAAATTTACTCAAATGTCCATAAAGGGTTTTGTAACCATAGCCATGATTAATGATAATATGTTTGCCATATCCCCACAAATCTGTTTGCAAATCTTCGATTTTTCCGTCAGCCGTTGCATAGACTTCTGTACCTCTGGGAGCAGAAAAATCAAGTCCTGAATGAAATTTCTTAGTTCTGTAAAAAGGATCAATACGATATCCGTAACCCGATGCAACTCTGGATAGGTCTTTGTTTGCAACCGGTTGAATGGAAGGAATGGCTGCCAGCATTTTCTTTTTGTTTTCAGCCAATTTTATAATCTCATCAAAAGATTGCTCTTGCACTTTCATTCGAGCATTAAGATTATCAATGGCTTTACGCATTTCTATCAAAAATTTACCATTATTCAACTTTCGCAAATAATCATATCTGTCAGAACCGCCAATTCCTGCTTTTCGTGTGGACTTGCTCAATGGTTCAACTTCAAAAATAGTGCGATAGATGTCTTCGTCTTTTTTGGTCAACCCGTCCAAGGTAAGGCTCATTGACTGCACCTGCTTTTCTACTTGCGCTAACTGTTCTTTTAGCTCAGCATTCTCACTTTTGAGGAGTGTTTCTTTGGGCGAATCTACAATCCCTGTAAAGAAAAAGAATATGGCAAATGCAAAACCCAAAGACATGACCAGGACAATAATACTTCGCCAGAAATAATACTTAAAGCCTTTTCTGTGCTTCTCATAGCTGAGGGTGTGCGGATTGAAGAAATATTTAGCTTTTGGCATTTCTATCTGTTTGGCTTGTCTATCTTTGCGCCTCGTCTTTTTGCAAGACGCGAAAATAAATTAAACAAACCAAAAAAAGAAGTATAACTCAAATGAACAGCAATGAAATAAGACAAAAATTTCTGGCTTTTTTTGAAAATAAAGGACACCAACACATTTCTTCTTCACCAATTGTAGTTA